>NZ_JBKKAP010000125.1:0-6789 GCF_046714615.1 Paeniglutamicibacter sp. | reverse complement strand
GAACCCAAGGTACTTGGGTTCCGGGCCACAGGCCGGAAGGCTATCGGGAGCTAGACCCAGACCTGGATCTGGCCGCCCTCGGCGCTGGGCTCGGAGAACTCCCAGATCCCGGTTTCCGGGTCCGGGGCGGTGTAGGGCTGCACAATGGCGATCGAAGCGCCGTCGCGGTGCTCGGCCAGCACGTGGACGGCGTCCATGCCGTCGTCCAGCAAGGTGACATCCGAGACGAACGCAACCGCGTTGAAGGAATCGCGCTGGTCGGCCAGCAGCTGGACCAGGTCCTTCATCATGACCTCGGCGTCGATGTCGGCTTCCGGGTCGTCCAGGTCCTCGGTGGGTTGGACGGCCAGCAGGCGCAGCTCGGGTTCGGCGTTTTCTTCGCTGGCAGGTTCAACGGCGATGGCGAAGGGCAGGAACACACCCTGCTCCTCCAGCTGCTCGCGGGCCACGCCCAGGGCGGTGCCCAGGACCTTGTTCAGCTCTGCCTGGGCAGCGTCGTCGAGTTCGGTGATCTTGTTTTCTGGGGTGCTCATGCGTTGCTCCTGACGATTGAGAGGACCTGGTTGCGGATGGATTCCATGGTCGTGGTGTCTTTTGCTTCCCCGTTGTAGCGCAGGAAGGGTTCGGTATTGGATGGACGGAGGTTAAACCAGTATGACCCGTCGCGGGCGGTGACGGTGGTGCCATCCATGTGGCCGACCTCCACGGGTGCACCGGCGAAATCGGCGAGCACGCGGGCCACGGCACCCGCCTTGTCCTCGACCTCGGAGTTGATCTCCCCGGAGGAAACATAGGGCTCGTACTCGGCGGCGAACTCGCTCAGCGGCGTGTCCTGGTGGCCCAGGGCCGCCAGCACGTGCATGGCGGCAAGCATGCCGGTGTCAGCGTTGTAGAAGTCGCGGAAGTAGTAGTGGGCCGAGTGCTCCCCGCCGAAGACCGCGCCCTCGTCGGCCATCACGGCCTTGATGAAGGAGTGCCCCACGCGGGTGACCACCGGGCGCCCGCCAGCGGCGGCCACCGCCTCTGGGACGGCGCGGGAGGTGATCAGGTTGTGGATGACCACCGGGGTGTCCTCGCCCGCGGCCTGGGCCCGTGCGATCTCTCGCACCGCCACCAGGGCGGTGATCGCGGAGGGGGAGACCGGGGCACCCTTCTCATCGATCACGAAGCAGCGGTCGGCATCGCCGTCGAAGGCCAGTCCGATGTCGGCACCGTGCTTGAGCACCGCCGCCTGCAGGTCGCGCAGGTTCTCCGGCTCCAGCGGGTTGGCCGGGTGGTTGGGGAAGGTGCCGTCGAGCTCGAAGTACATCTCGACGATTTCCAGCGGCAGCCCCGGTAGCAGGGTGTCGCCCAGCACCGCGGGGGTCGTGAGCCCGCCCATGCCGTTGCCCGCATCCACCACGACCTTCAACGGGCGGATGCCCGAGAGATCCACGAGCGAGCGCAGGTAGTCGGCGTAGTCGGCCAGCACGTCGATCTCGCTGACGGTGCCCTCGGGGGCCTCGGTGGACACCGGAAGGCCCTCGTCGAGGTAGCTCTGGGCCAGGTCGCGGATGTCAAAGAGCCCGGTGTCCGAGGACACCGGCACGGCCCCGGCCTTGGCCATCTTGATGCCGTTGTAGGCAGAGGGGTTGTGGCTGGCGGTGAACACCACCCCGGCGCTGTTCAGCGACCCGGCGGCGAAGTAGAGCTCGTCGGTTGAAATCAGCCCCAACATCTTCGGGTTGGCGCCGCGGTAGGCCGCTCCGCGGGCGAAGGCGGCGGCGAATTCCGGGGAGGAGGGACGCATGTCCCCGCCCACCAAGACGTCCTGGCCGGCCAGACCCAAGACGTCGACGAATGCGGCGCCAATGGCTTCGACCGCCTCGGCGGTAATGGTGGCCCCGACGATGCCGCGCACGTCATAGGCCTTGAAGGACTCAGAAAGTTCTATTTCCACACTCACACCCATGAGCTTATCCGGTTGGTGTGTCGGGGCGCGGATTTCGCGTCGTGTAGGTGAGTAGTTGCATAGGGCGCGGATACCCCGTGTGCGGGCAAGTGTCGGTGGACACTGGAATACTGGGGTCCATGGACGCCTTTACACCCAGCATTGATTCGGACTTGCGCTCCGCTGCCACCTCCATCCTGCGTTCCTTGGTCGGCCGGGACGATGCGCAGTTCCATGACGGCCAGTTCGAGGCCATTGAGGCCTTGGTTGCCGGGGGACGCCGAGCACTGGTGGTGCAGCGTACGGGCTGGGGAAAGTCCGCCGTATACTTCGTGGCCTCGCTGTTGCTGCGGGCCCGCGGTGCCGGACCGACGCTGATCGTGTCCCCGCTGCTTGCACTGATGCGCGACCAGGTTGCCGCCGCCGCGCGGGCCGGGGTGCGGGCCGAGGCCATCAACTCCGCCAACGCCCTGGACTGGCAATCCATTGCCCAGAAGCTCGACAATGACGAGCTGGACGTGCTGCTGGTGTCCCCGGAACGGCTGAACAACCCGGTCTTCCGCGACACCCAGCTGCCCGCGCTGGTGGCACGGATGGGGCTGCTGGTTATTGACGAGGCGCACTGCATTTCCGACTGGGGCCATGACTTCCGCCCCGACTACCGCCGCATCAAGGACCTCATCCACGCGCTGCCCGGCAACGTCCCGGTGCTGGCCACCACCGCCACCGCCAACGAGCGGGTGGTCCACGACGTGCAGGAGCAGTTGGCCGTGGGTGGCGCCGAGGTCTTCACCCTGCGCGGCTCGCTGGCCCGCGAGTCCCTGCGGCTGGGCGTGCTGCGACTGGCCTCGCCGCGCTCGCAATTCGCCTGGCTGCTCACGCACCTGAACGACTTCCACGGCTCGGGCATCATCTACACGCTGACGGTCTCCGCGGCCGAGGACATCGCCCGGCTGTTGGCCGAGGCCGGGCACAAGGTGCTGGCGTACTCGGGACGCACCGACACCGAGGAACGCCACCGCGCCGAAACCGCGCTGAAGAACAACGAGGTCAAGGCGCTGGTGGCCACCAGCGCGCTCGGCATGGGCTTTGACAAGCCGGACCTCGGCTTCGTCATCCACGTCGGGGCGCCCAGCTCCCCGGTGGCCTACTACCAGCAGGTGGGCCGCGCCGGCCGTGGCAGCATCAACGCCGACGTGCTGCTGCTGCCGGGCCCCGAGGACCGCGAAATCTGGCGCTACTTTGCCACCAGCTCCATGCCCGACGAGCAAAAGGCGCACGCCGTCCTGCAGGAACTCGGCGCAACCCAGGGGCCGCTCTCGGTGCCCGCTCTCGAGGCCCGGGTCAACATCAAGCGCACGCCACTCGAACTCCTGCTCAAGGTGCTGGCCGTGGACGGTGCGGTGGAACGCGTCTCCGGCGGCTGGATCCGTTCCGGCGCCCAGTGGTTCTACGACGCCGAGCGCTACACCCGGGTGGCGGCCGCCCGCGTGGCCGAGCAAAACGCGATGCTCGATTACGAGAACCTGAAGACCTGCCGCATGGAATTCCTCTCCCGGGCACTGGATGACCCGGCCGCCGCACCGTGCGGCCGGTGCGACAACTGCGCCGGCGTCTGGTTCAGGGACGACATCCAGGACTCGGCCAAGGACTCGGCACAGACCGCGTTGGGCAGGGTTGGTGCGTTGGTCGAAGCCCGCCGGATGTACCCCGGCGGCATGGAAAAGCTTGGTGTGCAGCTCAAGGGCAAGATCAAACCCGAGTTCCAGGCCGAGGACGGACGGGCGCTGGCGCGACTGACCGACCTGGGCTGGGGCGGCCGGTTGCGGGCACTGCTGGAAACTTCGGACGAGCCTGACGCCCCCATTTCACAGGCGATGCTGGACGCCTGCGTCAAGGTGCTCAGCGAGTGGAAATGGTCCACCCGCCCGGTCGCCGTGGTTTCCATGCCATCGCGGAACCGCCCGCAATTGGTGGGATCGTTTGCCCAGGGCATTTCAACCATCGGGCGGCTGCCGTATTTGGGGCAACTCGAATACCGCGACCACGGCCCGCGTGGCGGCTCGGGCGGAAACTCGGCCTTCAGGCTCGCCGCGGTCTGGGACCAATTTGTGGTTCCCGCCGAAATGGCCGAGAAGTTGGCAGGTGCACCGGGTCCGGTCCTGCTGCTTGATGACCTGGCCGACAGCCGGTGGTCATTGACCGAAGCGGCCAGGATCCTGCGCGGGGCTGGTGCCCCCGGCGTGCTTCCATTCGTGCTGGGTGTGGCTGGCTGATCCTGGATCTCGGCGGTGAGATCTTGCCGCTGCACCTAGCGGACCCGTTGGTATCCCCGTTCCAGCAGTCCGCCGATGATTCCCGAAATGGCAGCGGGGAATGCCCCGAGGGCCGCGACGTGCCGCAGCATGCTGTGGGGCGACACCGTGGCAACGCCACCGACCAGAACGGCGGGGGCTGCAACGCATGCGGTTACCCAGCGAGGGTGACCACGCCGGAATGACCAACCGGCTGCCATCAACGAGGCTGTGGAACCGGCAAGTATGTAGAGACTGCCAACCCGTGCGTCCTCTTCGAAAATCGTTGTCGGGAAGTAACCGGTGATGAACATTGACCTCCACAGGCCAATGGCCGTCAAGACCACCGATGCCACAACCAGGAGTGCCCAAAGGATGGTTCCGCACCATCCCCGACGGCGGACCGGAATGTACGTCAGATTCATTGCCGGGATTCCCTTCCCCCCACCAGCGGATGGACTTGGACATGACACCATCTTGGTTCGTGCCAACGCGGTCTGTCCATGGTCGGACGTTGTCACCGGCGTGAGGCCGATGCTGCTTGCTCCTTAGCGGTGGAAATGAATCGATGATTCAAGATGCGCACTGCGCGATGGGTCTATCTGGGCTCCATTCGTCCGCCCGATGCGGAGCTGGTCCAGCATCTCCCCGGTGCATGGAAATCGTCGGCCGAGGTACCGGCACGGCTTGGCAACGACCTCGTCCCCGCACGGAAGGTGGCATCTGAGGCCGGTTGGCGGCTGTCGGGGAAGCGCCGCGCAGTGGGTCATGGCGGCTTCGCATAAACCCCGGAACCTGCGTGTCGGGTCTCGGCCGCCGGCATTCCGCTGCGAAGATCCTTGATCGGCACCATCGCTGCGTTTCCTGCTCTTCCTTCAGGACAGCCATGGTGTCAAAATGAGGCGAACGCAGATTCACGAAAGCGTTTGCCTCAATCCAAGGAAGTGTTGCTATGGCTGAATTCATGGACGTGCACAACCACATGCAGGGTTTGTCTGCGGCCGACCTCAAGGCCGCGCACGCGGCCGATCTCGCCCTCCAGGGCGAGGAGGGCGTGGAGTTCAAGAACGCGTGGGCAGATCCGGTGAGCGGGAAGATTTTCTGCCTGTCCGAAGGGCCGTCAAAAGAAGCGGTTCAGCGGGTCCACGAGCGCGCGGGTCACTTGGCCGACGAAATCTACGAGGTTCCGCTGGCCGTCTGAATCTTCGTCCCAAAGCGACGAAGATTCCGCATATTGGCAAAAGTGAATGAGGGGACACGGGGTGTGTTGCCGCCGATTTTCGGAGGCGACGCACCCCGTTTGCATGTCCTGCGACGTGTGGGGACCGCGCTGTCCCTAGGCGGTCCTTGTCCGAGGACGAGGTACGAGGGAAGCCATGCAAATTAGGTAGCGACCGGCAGAATCTTGCGGCCTCCGAGTTCTGCACTGTGTCTCGGCGGGCCGTAGGCTAGAGACATGGAAATTCTGCTTTGGGTCGTCGTCCCGCTGCTCATTATCGGACTTGCGTGGATCGGGCTAAAGAAGCTGCGCGTCAAGAACTCGGGCGAGGTTTCTGCCGCAATTACCCCGGAATCGGCACAGTCGGCCGCAGCACGGCTGACCGCAGAGGGCCACCGCGCCGTCTACAAGTCCTTGGCACAGGGTGATTTCATGGCCGCGGTGCAAAACTACAAGGCCATGACCGGTGCCGGGTACAAGGCCAGCATCATCGCGGTGCGAAGCCTGGAGCGTTACCCCCAGATCCGCAAGGAACCCACCAACGGACCCACGATTGCCCAGCAGCTCGAGGCCGAACGGCAGGCGACCAAGGCCGAGGAACCCGAAGCATCCGAGCCGCAGACACCCAACGCGGCGGCCGAAATTCCGGTTTCGCCGAAGCCTGTATCTCCGGCCGAGGAAGCCTTGTCGCAGGAATCGGTGGCTGGCCCGGAAGGCACGGAAAGCCCGGAGGGCCCCGAGGACCCCTGGGTGGTGCCTAGCGAATGGTCCGAGGCGTTTGGCAGCAAATCGGAGCGGACTTCCACTCAATTCAAGGTCGCCTACCTAGTTGACGGGGAATCCCGCGAGTTTGCCAGTGAAGATTTGCCGCCGGCCGAATATGACCAGTTCCTTTCCCTGGTTCGCGACGAGGACCTGCCGGGAGCTGCGGCGCTCATTGCCAAGCACTCCGGCCTGGAGCAGGCCGAGATCCTGCGGATGCTTGCGGCCTCCCCATTGGGTGGCGGCAAGACCCCGACTGCAAACATCGCCGACTTCAGCTTTGAGGGACAAGGCCCGGACGGTGCAGTGAAATTCAGCATCAATGACCTGGTGGAGCCCGAACGCACGGAACTGCTGGACCACTTGCGCCTGGGCGAACTCGACGAGGCCACGACCATCGTTGTCCGCCACACGGGTCTCCCCGACGAGATGGTGCGTACCCTACTCAATGCATTCGGGGACGGAGACAAGTAGGGGCCGCTGGCGGCCTTGTCGCCGGATGCGAATTCGTGGCCGCGTGCGTTTGGCTCCCCGAGGGGCCAAACGCACGCGGTTTGATGTTGGGGGCGAGTCCTGGTCTGGAT
>NZ_JBKKAP010000124.1:0-9318 GCF_046714615.1 Paeniglutamicibacter sp. | reverse complement strand
AGGTCGAGCTTCTCGAAGGCCGTGGTGCCCGCCTGCAGGAGCGCGACGCCGCCACCGGCGACGATGCCCTCCTCGACCGAGGCCTTGGCCGCGCGGACCGCGTCCTCGATGCGGTGCTTGCGCTCCTTGAGCTCGACCTCGGTGGCCGCGCCGACCTTGATGACGGCGACGCCGCCGGCCAGCTTCGCGAGCCGCTCCTGCAGCTTCTCGCGGTCGTAGTCCGAGTCGGACTTCTCAATCTCGGCGCGGATCTGGTTGACCCGGCCAGCGATCTGGTCAGCGTCACCGGCACCGTCGACGACAGTGGTCTCGTCCTTGGTGACGACGACCTTGCGGGCGCGGCCGAGCAGGTCGAGGGTGGCGTTCTCGAGCTTGAGACCGACCTCCTCGGAGACGACCTGTCCGCCGGTGAGCACCGCGATGTCGGTGAGCATGGCCTTGCGGCGGTCACCGAAGCCGGGGGCCTTGACGGCGACCGACTTGAAGGTGCCACGGATCTTGTTGACGATCAGGGTGGCCAGGGCCTCGCCCTCGACGTCCTCGGCGATGATCATCAGCGGCTTGCCGGACTGCATGACCTTCTCCAGCAGCGGGAGCAGGTCCTTCACCGACGAGATCTTGCCGTTGAGGATCAGCAGGTACGGGTCCTCGAGCACGGACTCCATGCGCTCGGGGTCCGTCGCGAAGTACGGCGAGATGTAGCCCTTGTCGAAGCGCATGCCCTCGGTGAGCTCAAGCTCGAGACCGAAGGTGTTGCTCTCCTCGACGGTGATGACGCCTTCCTTGCCGACCTTGTCCATGGCCTCGGCGATCATCTCGCCGATCAGCGGGTCAGCGGCCGAGATCGAGGCGGTGGCAGCGATCTGCTCCTTGGTCTCGACCTCCTTCGCCATCTTCAGCAGCTCTTCGCTGACGCGCTCGACAGCCTTCTCGATGCCCTTCTTCAGGGCCATCGGGTTGGCGCCGGCAGCGACGTTGCGCAGTCCCTCGCGCACGAGTGCCTGGGCGAGCACGGTCGCCGAGGTCGTGCCGTCACCGGCGACGTCGTCAGTCTTCTTCGCGACCTCCTTGACGAGCTCCGCGCCGATCTTCTCGTACGGGTCCTCGAGCTCGATCTCCTTGGCAATGGAGACACCATCGTTGGTGATCGTGGGGGCGCCCCACTTCTTTTCCAGAACGACGTTGCGTCCACGCGGGCCAAGGGTGACCTTGACGGCGTCAGCCAGAATGTTCAGGCCGCGCTCAAGGCCGCGGCGTGCTTCCTCATCAAATGCAATGATTTTGGCCATAGCGGCTTATGTCCTTTCGGGACGTTCATGCGTATCTACGACCTGAGGCAACGCCCGCGACGGACGAAGAATCCACGATGTCATGGGACGATCGCAAAAGCTTCTCGCTGCCTTGGTCAAGGACTCACTCAAACACCGCCCCGAAGCCGCACATATCCGCTCGAAACTTCGATCGAATTAGCAGTCGGGACGTGCGAGTGCTAATACAAATCTTGGCACTCAACCACTCGGAGTGCAAGCTGTGGGTCTTTGCCGTAAGCGTATTGCGGCGCGGCGCTCCCTAGCGGAAGTTGCTTCCCAGCACGATGGCGATATTGCCCGGGATGTTTGCGCTCTGCATGACCGAGGTGATGTCCAATTCCGCAGCCGCCGCCTCCGCGGTGGCCCGGTGGGTCTCGGAGCGGTAGTAGACCGTGGAGTAGCTGACCTTCTTCGTCCAGTTCGACGCGGCGACATTGCTGAAGCCGGCGTCCTGCAGCTCAGTGCGGGCCTGGCCGGCAAGACCGCCCACCGTCGCGCCGTTGTAGACGCCCATGACCATGGACGTGTCCACGTCTTCCGCCGGGCCGCTTTCGCTGGCCTCGGTGGAGGAGCTGGCTTCCGTGGAGTCGGTGGGCCCGGTCGATTCGCTTTCGGCGGGCGTTTCGCTGGCCTCGGCCTCCAATTCGGACGGCGTTTCGGAAGCCTCGGTGGAAGTCGTGGCTTCCTGCGTGCCCGAGGAGCTGGCGGCAACGGGTGCTTGGTCGGTCGTGGCGCCCATGAGCTTGGGCAGGACCATGAAGGAGAAGAGTCCCACCACCAGGGCAATCGCCCCGAAGACCATCAGCCAACGCAAGCCGGATCGGGCCCCGCCCACGGATGCGGCGGCAGCCCAACCGTTTTCGCGGTGAGAACCGCTACGGTTGCTGAACTCTGGGACGCGATCAAATTCATCGCGCGGATAGTTGGTCATGCCCGTCCTCGGTGATGTGGCTTGCAATGTGGGCATGCGCGGGTGCAGGAATACAAGCGCGGCCGGGCCCCGAAACGCCAGACGTGCGTTGCAATCATGCCTCGGATCCGAGCCGTTTCGCCGACCGAGCGCGATGCCTCGTCGTTCGTAGTCTACGCAATCGCTTGACCAGCATGGGGTCATGGGCCAGCGCCGCGTCCGTGTCGACGAGTGTGTTCAACAATTGGTAGTAGTTGGTGGGAGAGATGGAAAACAGTTCCGCGATGGCTTGTTCCTTGGCCCCGGCGTACTTCCACCACTGGCGTTCCAGTGCGAGAATCCGCTGGGAACGCTCGTCCAGCCCGCTGGATTCGTCAAGCTCGAACTCGAGCCCAAGTGCCTCGGATGACATTGCACTTCCCTCAACAATCCGGTTCCCCGGTTCACGGTGAACTACCGGGCAATCTGCCCCAACTGTAACTATTCTAACGTGTCGCCCCCACAAACCGTTTGCCGTTCCGGCTGGGTATCTGCCCACAATGTATGTCATGGACACCCGCGAAACGCCCCTCTTCGAGCTCCCCGAGCCGGAACCCGACACCACCGCCTTCCCCTTTGGGCGGGGACTCGCCGAGGCCGTGGCGGGCGGCTTCGTGGCGGCCGACTGGGCCGAGGCACTGGCCCCCGTGGAATCGGAGCTGGTGTCCCTGGCCCGGGGGCTGGAGGCCAGGCGTGCCTCCGGCGAGCGCATCCTGCCCGCGCCTGCGAACATCCTGCGGGCCTTCAGCCGCCCGCTGGCCGAGGCCCGGGTGCTGGTCATGGGCCAGGACCCCTATCCCACGCCGGGGCATTCCATGGGTTTGAGCTTTTCCGCCCTGCCGCAGGTGCGCCCGCTGCCGCGCAGCCTGAAGAACATCTACATCGAGCTGCACGACGACACCGGTGTGCCGGTCCCGGCGCACGGGGACCTCTCCGCGTGGGCCGACCAGGGCGTGGTGCTGCTGAACCGGGTGTTGACGGTGGCTGCCGGTGCCGCAGGTTCGCACCGGCGGCTGGGCTGGGAGGCCGTCACGGATGCCGCCATGGATGCCCTGGCCGCGCGCGGAGGCCCGCTGGTGGCGATCCTGTGGGGCAAGGACGCCCAGGCGCTTGCCCCTGCCCTGGGCTCGATCCCGATCATTGCCTCGGCCCATCCGTCGCCGCTCTCGGCGCGGCACGGGTTCTTCGGCTCCAGGCCCTTTACCCGGGCCAACGAGCTGCTGGTTGCGGCCGGCGGCACGCCCATCGACTGGGCGCTGCCCCTGGCCGTGCGCAGGGGCTAGCGGCGGCGAATGTTGCGGCGCTCGGCCAGCACCTCGGCGCCGATCAGGGGGCGGGCGATGGTGTCGCCGAAGACCACGCCGCCGGCAATCGCCATCATGATGGTGAACGCGGTGATCATGTCCACCATGGCCGAGGACATGTCGCCGACCTCGAAAACGATCCCGTACATGGAACGGAAGATCATCAGCCCTGGCAGCAGGAACACGATGGCGGGGGCGGCAAGCACCAGCTGGGGGGCGCGCATCTTGTAGGCCACCCAGCGCCCGGCCAGGCCGACGAAGGTCGCCGCGACCGCCGGGGCCGCCCGGTCCCCCACGCCCAGGGCCTGGATGCCCAGCAGGATCAGGTAGCCCAGCAGGGCGATGGCCCCGGTGGGCAGCAGGAGCTTGGGGTCTGACTGCTCGGTGATCGCGCCCATGATGACCGCCGCCACCACCAGGGCCGCCAGCAGCCAGCCGGGATAGGAAATGGTGTCAATGGCCCGCACGTCCATTTCCGGGGCACCAAGAAGTTCGCCGCCAACCAGGGCCGCCATGATGCCGGTCAGGATCGCGGCATAGGTCAGCGCCGCGGAGAAGAACCGCCCGGCGGCGGTGACTGGGAACCCGTTGATGGCATCCTGCAGCGCGGAGACGAATCTGGCCGAGGGCAGCAGCAGCAGGATGCCGCCGGCAACCACCAGCGCCGGGTCCATCGGCGCATGCAGCGCATGCCCGAGCACCGCGATGGCAGTGATCACGAAGCTGGCGGCGGCGATCGAGAAGAACTCGGGCACCCTCCAGCGGGAGGCGTACTGGATGATCTGCCCGACAGCCAACGATGAGATGAAGGCGATCGCCGCCCCCAGCAGGGAACCTCCGATGAAGACCACGAAGAAAGCGGCAAAGGCGCCGGCGGCCGAGGCGATCATCCAGCGCGGGAAGGGCTTGGGCCGGCGCGAGATCTCCCGGAGCCGGTCGACCGATTGCTGCCGGGTCACGCCGCCGGAGACGATGTCGGAGACCAGCCGGTGCACGTGGGCCAGTCCGGCGAAGTTGCTGGTCCAGGAGCGCACCACGCGCAGCATCGAGTACGACTCGCCCTCCGGAGGGGAGAAGTTCAGGTGGATCGACTGGTTGGTGATGTCCACGTCGGTGTGGCTCAGCCCCAGCGCCGCGGTCACGGCAATGACGCTGGTTTCCACCTCCAGGGCGCCTGCCCCGTAGCGGAACATGGTCTCGGCCAGGTCAAGGGCGAAGATCAGGGTCTTGCGCGCGGAGGCGTCCTGGGCGGCGTTGACCTTGGGGTTGGCATAGGGGGTTCCCTTGAGCCGCTCGACGATGTTGAATGCCTGGGTGGGCGGGGCATCCGTGGCCAGCAGGCGCGAAATCATGCGCTTGGCCGCGGGGT
Organism: Paeniglutamicibacter sp.; assembly: GCF_046714615.1. Taxonomy (NCBI): domain Bacteria; kingdom Bacillati; phylum Actinomycetota; class Actinomycetes; order Micrococcales; family Micrococcaceae; genus Paeniglutamicibacter; species Paeniglutamicibacter sp. The sequence continues at coordinate 4,386 of NZ_JBKKAP010000124.1, read as the reverse complement.
TGACGCGCGGCGGAAGGGCCGGGGCACCGCTGGTGGTGATGCCGACCTGCCCGGTCTTCGCGTTGATGGCGTCCTGGGCCAAGGTGGTGGGCAGCGGCCGCTTCGCGGGCCTGACCGGCTTCGGCGCCCTGGGTGGCTTGGCGACGTTTGGCCGCTTGGCGACCGGCCTTCCCGAGGGCTTGCCGGCTTGCTTGCCGGCGGGGGTCCCGGGCGTTGGACCGACGCCCGGCGTGCCGGTTGACGGCGCGTCGACGCCGGGGAACTTCGGGGCGTTTTGCGCGTGTGCGGCAGCGTCCTTCAGGGCCTGGGTGATGTGGACCATTTCCCGTGTCTGGACACGGCGAATGCTCGAGACCTGCGGGTTGGGATCCTCGCCCGGTGACGCCGGGGCGGTGGTGTCCGGCCCCTTACCTGAAGACACGCTTCCTCCTGTCGCTTGCGCTTGCTCCCACCCACCATACCGCCGCTTTATGGCGCATTGATCCAAGGACCGCGCAACTCACAATTGACTGTTTGGACACAGTGGGCGGCCCGGCCCCGGGAATATCCGCGCGATGCCCGGAGTTGAGCCACAATGAATGCAAACGCATATAACTTTCGACAGGAGAGCGACGGGAAATCATGAGTGAATCCACCCCGAACACCCAGCAATTTGAGATCGGCATCGAGACCTTCGGCGACATCACCAACGATGCCAACGGCCAGCCGCTGCACCCGGCCCAGGTCCTGCGCAACGTGGTCACCGAGGCCAGGGCCGCCGAGGCCGCGGGACTGGATTTCTTTGGGGTGGGCGAACACCACCGCGACGACTACTCGGTCTCCTCACCCGAGGTGGTCCTGGGCGCCATTGCCTCGGTGACCGAGAAGATCAGGCTGGGCTCCGCGGTGACGGTGTTGAGCTCGGATGACCCGGTGCGCGTCTACGAGCGCTTCGCAACGGTCGACGGCCTGTCCAACGGCCGCGCCGAAGTCATCCTGGGCCGCGGCTCCTTCGTCGAGTCCTTCCCGCTCTTTGGCTACGAGCTCTCCGACTACGAACTGCTCTTCGAGGAAAAGCTCGCGCTCTTTGCCAAGCTGCGCAAGGGCGAACCGGTCAGCTGGTCCGGCCAGACCCGCTCCGCACTGCGGAACCAGTCGGTCTACCCGCCGATTGAAAACGGCACCCTGGATGCCTGGGTGGGCGTGGGCGGCAGCCCCGAATCCGTGGTGCGCGCGGCACGGCACGGCCTGCCGCTGTTCCTTGCCATCATTGGCGGGCAGCCAATGGCCTTTGAGCCGCTGACCAGGCTCTACAAGCGCTCGCTGGAGGAATTCGGGCACCAGCCCCAGCGCATCGGCGCTCACTTCCACGGCCTGGTCGCAGATAGCGACCAAGAGGCGCTGGACCTGTTGTGGCCGCACTACAAGATCACCATGGACCGGCTGGGTGCCGAGCGCGGCTGGCCGCCGGCAAGCCGCATGCGCTTCGAGGCCTCGGCGGGCCCCGAGGGATCGCTGCTGGCCGGCAGCCCGGAGACCGTGGCCAAGAAGATTGCGCACTTCGCGAGCGGCCTTGGCCTCTCGCGCGCCGACATCAAGTATTCGGCCGGCTCGCTGCCGCACGAGACCATGATGCGCAGCATTGACTTGCTGGGGACCAAGGTCAAGCCACTGGTCCTGGAGATGCTCGACGCAAAGTAGGTTTGCGCCCGGTTGTTGGGCCCAGGCCGCAGAGCGAGGCTTAACGAAAAGAACCCCCGGATATCCGGGGGTTCTTTTCGTTTGGTGGTTCTTAGCAGACTCGAACTGCTGACCTCTCGCGTGTGAAGCGAGCGCTCTAACCAACTGAGCTAAAGAACCGGGCCATCTCTCCCAAAGGAGTACCTAGCAAGATTAGCCGAGCACGACGGTGCACGCCAAATCGGCACGAGGCCCGCCCGCGTTTGCTCCCCCGCATGCCCTCGTCTCGACGCCGCCGATCCCTCGTCGTCGGGGCCACGCCCGAGCGTGAATAGTACAGGTGAATTGTTGGTGAACCAGCGATGCCGCGAAGTCGATGAAAACCGCGTGATTCCGGGCTTTTTTGACGCCTGGAACCTCCTCGCGCGGCGGACGTTTCGGGGTGTCCGGCGCGTCGCCCGGGAGCCGTATTTACAACAGGGCTTTCGGCGGGTAATAATTTCACTGTCGAATTCTTCGACGCCCAAACTGGGCCCTACAAGGAAGCTGCCGGGAACCGCCGGCAGCGGTCCCCTACCGGCCAAAGAACCGGCCCGGCGTAATTCCGGGAACCACTTCTTTTGTTCGCTCTCTTTTCCACTTAGAGGACCGCTCCCAGTGCTTCCCAACATTGAGTATTCCCTGTCTTACTCCGCGCCCACCGGCATCGAACGCGATGCCCTCTCCGCGCTCGCCCTGAACCCCGACGCCCGCTGGCACGAACGCATGGACCATGCCCTGTTCGTTGTCACAGCGCTGCACGAGGGCACCCGGGTGGGCCTGGGAATCGTGCACAACGCCGTCACCGCGCCGACCGAGGCTCCGCGCCCCATGGAGCTCGGGGGCATGTTCGTGCACCCCGCCTACCGCAGGCTGGGCATCCGCCAGTACATGGCCGAGGCGCGGCTGACCTACGCGCTGTCCATGGGCGGCACCCCGATCACGGTGATCGACAACCGCAACCACGCCTCGTGGGGCTACTACGAGCGTTCGCCCCGCTGGACGCCCGAACGCGAATACACCGGCTACTTCACCGGACTGCCCATGACCATCTGGGTGTCCACCGAGTCCTCGTGGCACCGCACCGGAATGGGCCTGGCACCGCTGGTCCCGGCCCAGCCGAACACCGTGCTGCCGCAAGGCTTGCACCGGGCACGCCCGCTGGCGTTCGGCCCGGACCAGGACAACGCCGTACCGGCCTAAGGACCTTGAGTGCGGTCGAGCACCGGCCAAAAGCGTGGAGCCCGTTGCGGACGCCCCTGAAAAGGCGTGCACAACGGGCTCCGCGTAGTTCCTATGACTTGAGCTTTTAGGCGGTCGGGCGCATGTCGCCGGTGTCGATGTAGCTCTGGTGCCAGGACAGTGCCTCACCCAGCAGATGCGGGGTGTGCTTGCCGTAGCTGCTCACCTTGGCGCGGTCGAAGTAGTCCTGCAGCATCGGACGGTACTCCGGGCTGGTGCACTTGTCGATGACAACCTGGGCGCGTTGCTTGGGCGAGAGCCCGCGCAGGTCGGCCAGGCCCTGCTCGGTAATCAGGATCATGGTGTCGTGCTCGGTGTGGTCAACGTGGCTGGCCATCGGTACGATGCCGGAGATCTTGCCGCCCTTGGCAGTGGACGGGGACATGAATACGGACAGGAAGCCGTTGCGGGCAAAGTCGCCGGAGCCGCCGATGCCGTTCATGATGTGTGAGCCCACCACGTGGGTGGAGTTCACGTTGCCGTAGATGTCGGCTTCGATCATGCCGTTGAGGGCAATGCAGCCCAGTCGGCGGATCAGCTCGGGGTGGTTGGAGATTTCCTGGGTGCGGAAGACAATGCGCTCACGGTAGAAGTCAACGTTGCGGTTGAATTCCTCAATGCCGGCCTCGGACAGGGAGAAGGAGGTTGCCGAGGCGAACTCCAGGGTGCCGTCCTTGATCAGTTCCAGCATCCCGTCTTGGATGACCTCGGTGTAGGCCTTCAAGCCGCGGTAGCCGCCGCGGGACAGGCCGGCCAGCACGGCGTTGGCAATGTTGCCCACGCCGGACTGCAGCGGCAGCAGCTTGTTGGTCATGCGGCCCTTGGCGATTTCGCCGTCGAGGAAGTCCAACAGATGGGAGGCGATCTGGTTGGAGGCTTCATCCGGAGCGGCAAAGGCGGAGAGGCGGTCAGGTGCATCCGTCTCAACAACGGCGATGATCTTGTCCGTGTCAACGTGCAGGTACGGGACACCGATGCGGTCTTCGGGGGCAACCAGCTGAATGGGCTTGCGGTGCGGGGGCAGCGCGGTGCCGTAGTAAATGTCGTGCATGCCTTCCATGGCGGCCGACTGCTGGCTGTTGACCTCGATGATCACGGCGTCGGCCATGTCCAGCCAGGTCTTGTTGTTGCCCACGGACGACGACGGAATCAGCGTGCCGTCCTCACGGATGCCCACCACTTCGATGATGGCAATGTTGATGCCGCCGTAGAAACCGAACCAGGTGTGCTGGGCAACATGGCTCAGGTGGATGTCCATGTAGTCGAGCTCGCCGTCGTTGATCCGCTTGCGCAGCGCCGGGTCGGACATGTACGGCAGGCGCAGCTCCATGCCGCCCACCTTGGCGAGGACGCCGTCGAGCTCGGGGGCGGTGGAGGCGCCGGTGAGGACCTTGATCTTGAACGATTCGCCCTTGGCGTGCACTTCCTCCATCTGGACGGCGAGTG
>NZ_JBKKAP010000123.1:0-27220 GCF_046714615.1 Paeniglutamicibacter sp. | reverse complement strand
GTCCCGCACCGCTGCGCGCGGCGCGGGCCCGGGGGCCGCTAGCGTTCGGGGGCGCCGGAGAGCGTTTCCAGGATGCGAGCGAGATCCGCGCGTTCCTGGGCGTTGAGGCGCCCGAAATAGTCCTGGGTGTGGCTGCGCCGTGCTGCCCGCACGCGTTCGCTCAGCAGCGTCCCCTCCGCGGTCAGGCACACCAGGGTGGCACGCCTGTCAATGGGGTCCGGGTGCCGGAGAACCAGCTGCTTGGCCTCGAGCTGGTCGATGACCTCGGTGGCGGAACGCGGGGCAATGCGCAGGTGCTCGGCGATGTCCTTCAGTCGCATGCCCGCCCTGGATGCAGGGTCCGAAGGGTTGCTGTGTTGCGCCAGGGAACGCATGGCGCGGGACTGGTGGGGGGTGAGCTCAAACGGGGCCAGCCGTGCCGACCAGGTCTGTCGCAGCGAGCGGGAGGCCCGGTGGAAGAGCTCGGACAGGTCCCCGGGAGGTGCGGAATTGCTGCTGGTTGCCATGCACCCAACACTACAACAAAGTTGACTGGCAACCACATAGTGAGGTAACCTCAACAATGACGCGGTGCCAACCCCGCACCCACAACCACCACGAAAGGTGGTGCACATGTCGGAATCGAGATCCTCTTCCGGCGCGGCCCGATCGGGCCCCTCCACCAACAAGCCGCACGGCCCCGGTGACTCCGGCCGCGGCGGCGGCCCCGTTGCCCGCCTGAATCCGGCGGACCTCAAGCAAGTCAAGCTCCATCCGGTGAAGCTCTCCCGGATCGCTGCCCTCTTCAAGCCGCACAGAATCGCCATCGCCATCGTCGTGCTGTTGATCTCCGCGGCCTCGCTCATCGGGCTCGCCCAGCCGTTCCTCATCCGCGCCATCATCGACGACGCGCTGCCGCACCAAGACACCGCGCTGCTGGCCTGGCTCGCCGGCGGGCTGGTTGCCGTCGCCGCCGCCACCGCGGCCATCGGCGTGGTGCAGACCTGGATGGCCACCAAGATGGGCCAAAAGGTCATGCACACGCTGCGCACCCGGCTCTTCACCCACCTGCAGGCCCAGTCGCTGGGCTTCTTCACCCGCACCCGCGGCGGGGAGGTGCAGTCGCGGCTGACCAACGACATCGCCGGCATGCAGTCGGTGGTGACCTCCACCGCGACCTCGGTGGCCTCCAACCTGACCACGGCCGTGGCCACCGCCATCGCGATGGCCGCGCTGTCCTGGCGGATGAGCCTGCTCTCGCTCATCGTGCTTCCGCCGGCCATCTGGCTTTCGCGCAAGGTGGCGCTGATGCGCCGGGACATCACCACCGCACGGCAGCAGGAGCTGGCGGGGATGTACACGCAGATCGAGGAGGGGCTCTCGGTCTCCGGCATCCGGCTGGCCAAGACCCTGGGCACCACCGGGCGCGACGTGGCCCGCTTCTCCGCCTCCTCGCACCGCCTGGTCGACCTGGAGCTGCGCAGCCAGCTTGCCGGGCGCTGGCGCATGGCCACCATGAGCATCGTGTTCGCCGCGATCCCCGCGGTCATCTACCTCGCGGCGGGATTCCCCGCCACCAGCGGCGGGATGACCATCGGTACGCTGGTCGCCTTCACGGCGCTGCAGGGCGCGATCTTCCGCCCCATCATGGGGCTGCTGAACGTCGGCGTCCAATGGGTCACCGCGATGGCACTGTTCAGCCGCATCTTCGAATACCTGGACATGGACCCGGAGCTCAAGGCGCCGGTGAACCCCGTCGATCTTGATCCGGACCGGCTAATCGGGCGGGTGCGCTTCGAGGGCGTCGGCTTTGCCTACGGAGACGGACCCGCGGTGCTGCGGGGGATCGATCTGGAGCTGGCACCCGGCACCGCCACCGCGATCGTCGGACCCACCGGGTCGGGCAAGTCCACGCTCGGCTCGCTGCTGCCGCGACTGCATGATCCAAGCCGCGGGAGGATCACCATCGATGGCATCGACATTCGCGAGATGGCCCCGGAAACCCTGGCCCGGATCGTGGGCGTGGTCTCCCAGGAGACCTACCTGATCCACGCCTCGATCCGCGAGAACCTGCTGCTGGCGGACCCGGATGCCGACGATGCGAGACTTTGGAAGGCGCTGGCCAGTGCCCAGATCGCCGACCTCGTCGCGGGTTTGCCCGAGGGCCTTGACACGCTGGTCGGCGCGCGCGGACACCGCTTTTCCGGTGGCGAGCAGCAGCGCCTGGCCATTGCCCGGACCATCCTGCGCAACCCGAAGGTCCTGGTGCTCGACGAGGCCACCAGCGCGCTGGACAACAACACCGAGGCGCTGGTGCAGGAGGCCATTGACCGGTTGGCGGCCGGGCGCACCACGCTGATGATCGCCCACCGCCTCTCAACCGTGGAAAACGCCGACCAGCTCGCGGTGCTCGACGCCGGGGAGATCACCGAGCGCGGCCGCCCGGCGGTGCTGCGCGAATCGGGCGGCGCTTTTGCCAGGCTGCTGGCGGCCTCCGACGCTGCCGCCGAGGGCGAGCCGGGTATTGCGGCGGAACCGGCAAACGGTCAGGCACGGGAATTCGGCAACCGCCGGGCGGCAGCCGGGGCCGGCGTCCGGGCATAGGTGCCGTCCCGGGTAGGCCATAACCCCGGACTTCACCGCCGTTGGCGTGGAATGCGGTTGGCAACACGCGTTCCACGCCATCGGCGTTGGCTGTTCAATCGAATGCCCCGGCGGCCCGGCGGCACGGCGTCCGGGCTAGATGGCGTCCAGGTCCGTTTCCAGCAATGCCACCAAGGAATCCAGGACGGCCTCGGCGCCGGCGCCGCTTGCACGCAGCACCACTTCGTCGCCCTTGGCCGCGCCCAGGGTCATCAGCGAGAGGATGCTCGAAGCGTCAAGCGCATCGTCCTCCGGTGCGCCCTTGGGCGCGATGGTGACCTCGATGTCGAAGGCACCGGCGGCTTCGGCGAAGAGGGCTGCGGGGCGGGCATGCAGGCCTGAGGCGCTGGCGATGGTGGCAAGGCGTTCGGGCATGGCGGGTTACTCCTGTATTCGAGGGGGGTGAAGCTGGCGGGGCGGGAACAATCCTACGGTGACGCCGGTGGCCGGTTACAGGCCAAGAGCGGTGAGCTCCGGCAGCTGCCCGCGCACGGTGGCACGCGCCGCCTCGGCGCTTGGGGCGGCCAGGGCCAGCTGCGCCAATTCTCCGGCGCGCTCCAGGGTGACGGTATTGAGCACCGCGGCCACGGAGGCCAGCGACCTGGCGGACATCGACAGCGTCGAGACGCCCAGGCCGACCAGCACCACCGCCAGCGCCGGGTCCGCCGCGGCCTCGCCGCAGACGCCGACGGGCTTGTGGTTGCCCTCCGCCCGGGAACCGGCGACGGTCAGTTCGATCAGGCGAAGCACCGCCGGCTGCCACGGGTTGTTCAGGGCGGCAAGCGGGCCAAGCTGCCGGTCCGCTGCCATGGTGTATTGCGTCAGATCGTTGGTGCCCAGGGAGGCAAATGAGACCTCGGACAGGATGGCCGCCGAGCTGAGTGCGGCCGAGGGGACCTCGACCATCACCCCGGGGGTTGCCAGCCCGGCGTCGGCGCACATGGCGGCGAACTCGCGGGCCTCGGAAGGCGTGGAAATCATCGGGGCCATGACCCACACCTCGGCGCCGGAACCGGTTGCCGCGGTGGCGACTGCGGAGAGTTGGCGGGCCAGCACGCCGGGGGAGGTGGTGTCGGTGCGGTAGCCGCGCACACCCAGTGCGGGGTTCGGCTCGGAGGCATCGGTGAGGAACGGCAGCGGCTTGTCGGCGCCGGCATCCAGCGTGCGCACCACGACCTTCTTGCCCTCGAACGCGTCGAAGACGGCCTTGTACTCGGCGACCTGCTCCTCGACGCTTGGCTCGGTGTCGCGGCCCAGGAAGCAGAATTCGGTGCGCAGCAGGCCCACGCCCTGGGCGCCGGCGGCGGCGGCCTTCACCGCGTCCTTGCCGCCGCCGACATTGGCCAGCAGCGGGACCAGGTGGCCATCGGCCATCACGCCGTTTCCGTCGAAGACCGAAAGCAGCGCCGCGTTCTTCAGCCAGGCGGTGACTGCCTCGCGTTCGGTCTCGCCGGGTTCGGTGGAGATCGTTCCGGCGGCACCGTCGACGAAGACCTCGGTGCCCGGTTCCAGGACCTCGAGCCCCAAGGCGGCTACCACCGCGGTCAGGCCCAGGTCCCGGGCGATGATGGCGGTGTGCGACTGGGGTCCGCCTCCGGTGGTCAGCAGCGCAATGACCTTCGCCGGGTCAAGGGTGGCGGTGTCGGCCGGGGCGAGGTCCTCGGCGATGAGGATGAACGGGGTCTCGGAGTCGGGGATCCCGGGAGCCTGGACCCCGCGCAATTCGGCCACGATTCGGGCGCGCACATCGAGGACGTCGGTGGCGCGTTCGGCCATGTAGCCACCGAGGGTGATAAGCATCTGGGCGACGGCGTCGCCCGATTCCCAGATGCTGCGTTCGGCGGAGAGCCCGCCGTTGATCTTCTTGTTGGCGCCCTTGAGCAGCATCGAGTCGGTGGCCATCAGCGCGGTGGCCTCAAGTACGGCCTTGGCCTCGGGACTGGCGCCGGCCGCTCGGGTGCGCAATTCGGCCTGCACACGCGTGGCCGCTTCCTTAAGTCCGGCGATGGCTTGCTCCGCCGGCATCGAGCCGTTCAGCTTTTCCCCTGCAGGCGGTTCGGCCAGCGCCGGGGGCATATGCCGGATGGTTCCGATGACGCGACCGGGCGTAACGCCCACTCCTGAGAAGTTCTGCACTTAAGTTCCTCGATCCGGTGGATTGCTCTTGGGTTGTCCGTTGCGCGATGCAGCCGTCGATCACGCCAGGACTTGAGCATGAACCCAAGGTGTGATCCCCTTCATATAGCAATGCTATAGGTGATAGGGTAACAGCCATGAGTCTTGACTTCCAGCTTCCGCCAAGGGAGAGGCTGCTGCGGGCCGCCGTCGAACTTTTGGCGAATTCGGACGGGGCTCCTGTCTCGACCCGGAAAATCACCGAGCTGGCGGGGGTCACGGCCCCGACGCTTTACCACCACTTCGGGGACAAGGAAGGACTGTTCGATGCGGTCGTTGCCGTGGGTTTCGATCAGTACTTCGCCCATGAAATGGACCTTGTTGACACGGGAAAACCCCTCGACGACGTGCGACGCATGTGGGACCAGCACGTGCGCTTCGGCATCGAGCAGCCGCACCTGTACCTGGTGATGTTCGGCAACGTGCGTCCGGGAAGCAGATCCAACCGGGTCGCCGAGGCCGAGGCGCTGCTGCGGGAAAAGCTGGATCGGGCCGCAGAGTCCGGGCACCTGAACGTACCGCCGGTCGACGCGGCCCGCAGCATCCTCGCGGCGAACATCGGGGTCACGCTGATGCTCATCGCCGAGCCGGCGGCAGAGCGGAACTTCGAACTCTCCGACATGACCCGCGATGCCGTCATCACCGCGGTCTCCTCGGAGGTCGGCATCGCCGAATCCGCGACCCCGGTGGAGACCTCCGCTGTCGTCGTGGCGGCCATCGCCCTGAATGCCGCGCTGGAGTCCTCGAACCCGCAGCAGCTCTCCAATACGGAAATGAAGATGTTCCTGGAGTGGCTGCACCGCATCTCCAAACCGTCATAGACGTCCAAGCCGGTCCACCTTCTTTTCCTGCGGCGCAGCAGGACAAACGATTAGGAAGAATCATGGAAACAGACTCTGAGGCTGCCACGCCCGGTGACCCGCGGGTCCCGGCCGTGCCGGTGGAATCAGCCCAGGAATCCGCTGCCCCGGCGCGAGCCGAGGTCCTGGTGAGTGAAAGCATCGTGATGTCCGGCGCCGCCACCTCGCGCGACGGTGCCATCGACGAGGCGGGGGAGCTGCTGCTGGCCCGCGGTGCGGTGAACGAGGAGTACGTGGCCTCGATGCACACCCGCGAGGCATCGGTGTCCACTTACATGGGCAATTTCCTGGCCATCCCGCATGGCACGAACGAGGCCAAAGGAAACATCTCCAATTCGGCGGTGTCGATCATCCGCTACCCGGAAGGCATCGATTGGAACGGCAATGAGGTCAGGTTCGTGGTTGGCATCGCCGGGCTAAACAATGAGCACCTGGCCATCCTCTCCTCCATCGCCCGGGTCTTCACCGACAAGGAACTGGTGTCGCGGCTGGCCACAGCGGCCACACGCGAGGAAGTCCGCGATATCTTCGGCAAGGTCAACGCATCGTGAAGGTTGTGCTTTTCGGGTCCGGGAACCTTGGCCGGGGATTCGTCGATGGGCCGTTGCACGCTGCCTAACTCCTGGCCCGAGGTCCAGGCACTGGATGAGGCGTGGAAAGGGTGCCGGGATGCTTCCGCAAATAGTTGCGAAGGCATCCCGGCACCTTTTCCTTATTAATGGGTCGCGCGGAACCTGCCAGGGGCACCCTCGCCTGACCTCGGGCCTTAGAAGAGGGTGGCCTGGGGTTGCCGCCAGTGATTGTTGCGGCGCGGGAGCTGTTCGGGGTCGAGGTGCTTGGGAAGGATGACATGGGGGATGCCATTGTGTATGACGAGTGTGAGCAGTCCGTTGTCGGCCATGTGGTGGTGAGCGGTGCAGCCGGGGGTGAATTTGTGGACGCTGGTGTGGCCGCCTTGGGCAAAGCCGTCAATGTGGCACATTTCTAGGTGCTCGGGCGGGACCGTGCAGCCGGGGTAGAAGCATCCGCCGTCGCGGGCGAGGACGGCGCGCCTGATGGGGTCGGAGGCAAAGCGCATTTCCTGGCCGACGTCGAGGATTTCGCCTTGGCCGCCCAGGACCAGGGGGATGACGCCGTCGGTGGCGAGGCGTCTTCGGACTTCGCCGATGGGGATTTCCAGCCCGTGGGCGCTCCAGCCGGCGCCCTTGGCCAGACCGAGGAGGGTGTCGAGTCGGCAGTGGATGACCAGTTGGGCGGTGGGGAGTCCGGTGGCGCCCTTGCCGGGCGGTTTGGCTGGGGCGCGCATGAGATTGAGCAGGGTCTGGAGGTGGCGTTGGGCCGGGGTGAGCCCGTCGGCACCGGGAGCGATGCCGTTGAGCGGGTCGCTGAATCCGGGTGCCGGATTGTCCAATGCGTCGTTTCCGATGTTTTCGGGGCGGGTGAACCAGTCGGGGCCGTCCGTGGTGTGGTCGCCGTGGACTCCGTTGCCGTTCTCGTCGGCACTGTTGCCGTTGGCCGCGGTGTTGGCGGTGGGGTTCATGCCGGTGGCGGCAGCGGCCATCGCCTCGCGGTTTCCGGCCAGCGTGCGGGGGTTGTCTGAGGCGGCGAAGTGGGAAAGGAAGACCTCGGCGTCGGCATTCAGCATGCACACGGACATCCAGGTGTAGTGACGGGTGCGTTTGGTGGTGAAGATGCCGGTCTTGGCCCGGATCTCATCAGGGGACGGTTCGGGGTCGGCCGTGTTGTCAAGTTCGTCGGCCAGGGCAGTGAGTAGCCTGTTGGTGGCGCCCGGGATGCCGGCGGCGACGGATTCGGCGACCTGTTCCTCGAGACGTACGGCAAGGTCCGGCCTCTCGGGATGGGCGGCGATCGAGGGGGCGAGTTTGTCCAGTTTTCGGGCCGCGACCGTGGCGGGGCCCAGGCGGGCGGTGCCGGCGTGGACCTGCTCGGCGAGCTTGGGGTAGCGGGGACCGCAGGCGTTTCCGTGGATGTCGGTGTGGGGGAGCAGCGTGTTGGCGGCGTGGAGGCGGTCGCGGGCGGCGAAGTGGCTCAGGCCCAGGCCTCCTTGCAGGAAGGCGGTGGTGTCCTTGAATGGCATCAGCCCGGTGGGCACGGTGGCCGGGTCCGCGGGAAGCTGCAAATCGCCGTGGATGAATGCGACCGGGTTCTCGGCGATAGCCCGTGCCTGTTCGAGGTTCGGCGCCGGCAAATCCTGGACCAGGGTGCGTTGCGCGGTGTGTGCGGCGCGGATCTGCGCGAGTTCGGCCTGCCGATGGGTGCGTTCGACAGTGTGGGCGAAGAGCGCCGCCTGGGTGGGGGAGATGATCTCCCGGAATAGCTGGGCGGCGAGTTCGTCGATGCGTTGGGACAGGGCATTGAACAGGCGCAGCTTCTCGACCGGCGACAATGGGTGTCCCGGATCGCCACCGTCGCCGGTGAGGGCTTGAATGAGCGCCTGCGTTTCCATGTCTCCCAGTGTGAACTCCCAGGGAACGGACGGTGGCGCGAGTGCGCGGGGATGTGGATAACCCGATCACGCGGAGGCGTGATGGACGCGGGCGAAACCGACCTTGGTGCGTGAGTGGCGGGATCCGGGCGACTGCCATCGATTCCGGTTGTCCCGGTTTGGCTTCGCAATGGAAGGCCACGAACGCGCTCGACGTGGCAGAATTGCCGCATGGACACGAACCAAAAACTCGTTGAAGCCGCCATCGAACAACTACGGACCAGATGGCCGGGGGCACGGGATTCGGTTGCTGCCGCGGCCGTCGTGCTGGATGACGGACAAATCCTGACCAGCGTCAGTTTCGACAACTTCAATGCTGCGGCGACGTTGTGCGCCGAGACCGGGGCAGTGGCCCAGGCCTACACGCTGGGGAAATCCGTTGTGGCGTCGGCCTGCGTGACCGGCGGAACCGAAGAGGGAACGTACCAGGTGCTGGCGCCGTGCGGAATCTGCCAGGAACGGCTTGCCGTCTGGGGGCCCGAGGTCCTGGCGGCCGTTCCGGGCTCGGGCGGAGGCGCTGAGTGGGAAATGCGTTCGCTGCGTGAATTGAATCCGTACTACTGGGCGACGTCGTTCACCGCCCAGGGACAGTGGCCTTCTATCGCCGAACACGGGGAATAGGACCGCCGCACCGATCCCTGAATGCTGCGCCACGGAAGCCGCGCGGCTACCAGAGCTCGCGCTCAACCGCCGCTGATCGGATCTTCGAGAGCATGGCGCCAAATTGCTCCTGCTCGTCCTTGGAGAGCGAGTCAAAGAGCGTTTCCCGTACGAAGGACACATGCTTCGGTGCGGCGCTTCGAATGGTGCTCCAGCCGGCGTCGGTCAGCTTGATGTCCTGACCGCGGCCATCACAACTGGAAGCGCAGCGCTCGATCAGGCCCTTGGCCTCCATGCGGCGCAGCAGGTGCGACACCCGTGAGCGTTCCCACTCCAGCAACGAGGCCAGGTCGCCGGAGCGCAGGGCGTCGGGAGCTGCCTCCGAAACCGCGGCAAGTACCGAGTATTCGCCGCTGGACATCGCGGCATCGCGGGCGAGCTGGCGGTCCATGGCCCGGGGGAAACCCCAGAGGAATTCGCGGAACTCCAGCCATAGCTGTTGTTCATCTTCGTTGAGCCAACGGGGCTCGGACATGGCATGCCTCACATCTGGGTTCATTTGATTGACACGTCAATCTTCTCGCGGCAGGATATAAATAACAAGTTGTAGTTGATGCGTCAGCAAAAATCGGACGCGTCACACCCCAGTTCAAGGAGATTACGCATGACCAAGATTGCCATCGTCACCGGTTCAACCCGTCCGGGCCGCAACAACGCCGGCGTCGCACAGTGGGTTCTGGAACAGGCCCAGCTGCGCGGCGACGCCGACTACGAGCTCGTTGACATCGCGGACTTCAACCTGGCGCTCCTGGACGAAGCCTACCCGGCTGCGTACCAGAACTACCAGAACGATGCCACCAAGGCATGGGCCGCCAAGATCTCCGAATTCGATGGCTTCGTCTTCGTCACCCCCGAGTACAACCACTCGGTCGCCCCGGCCCTGGCCAACGCGCTGTCCTACCTGAACGCCGAGTTCGCCAACAAGGCCGCCGGCATCGTTTCCTACGGTTCGGCCTACGGCGTCCGCGCCGTTGAGCACCTGCGCGGCATCCTGTCCGAGCTGCAGGTTGCCCACGTGCAGAAGACCGGCATGTTCTCGCTGTTCACCGACTTCGAGAACTTCTCGGTGTTCAAGCCCACCGAGATGCAGGCCGCCTCGCTGGCTCCGGTCCTGGACCAGCTGGTGCCGTGGACCGTTGCACTGAAGTCCGTTCGCGACGCCGCCTTGGTTTCCGCCTAAGGCCTAACCGCCACTTTTCGGATGGCCGGTCCCGCACACCTCGGGGAAGGTGCGGGCCCCCGGCCTTCGATTCCCCTGCCGGACCCCTTGCCACCGTGCTCCCCAGCACGCGTGTGCCGGCCGGCAGGAACAGTGCCTGCCGGGATCTTTCCCCGGGCAGGCGTCTTTATTTTCCGCGATGGTGCATCAGGGCACACGAAACTAGGGTTGGGTTATGAGCGAAGAGCAGCACAGCACCGCCGGTGCCTATGTGACAGGCGCGGAATTCACGCGCGACACCAATTACATCCAGGACCGGATCGTCGCCGATCCCACCCAAGTGCGCGCCGCCGGCGGACCAACGACGGGAAGCATCGGCAATGTGCACGCCGGCATTGCCGAGGGCGCGGACCTGTGGCCCGTCGAGGCAGGGCGCTACCGGCTGGTTGCAGCACGCGCCTGCCCCTGGGCCAACCGCACCATCATCGTCCGGCGCCTGCTGGGCCTGGAGGATGCGATCTCGCTTGGCACCCCCGGCCCCGTGCACGACGTGCGTTCGTGGACCTTCGACCTCGATGAGGGCGGGGTGGACCCGGTGCTGGGCACCGAGCGCATCCAGGAGAACTACTTCAAGCGCTTCGCCGGCTACCCGCGCGGCATCACCGTGCCGGCCATGGTCGACGTGCCCACCGGTGCCGTGGTGACCAACGACTACCCGCAAATCACCCTTGACCTCTCCACGCAGTGGAAGGAATTCCACCGCGACGATGCCCCGGACCTGCTGCCGGCGGACAAGCTCGAGGAGATGATGCCGGTCATCAAGCGCATCTTCACCGAGGTCAACAACGGCGTCTATCGTTGCGGCTTCGCCGGGTCCCAGCAGGCCTACGACGAGGCCTACGACCGGCTCTGGGTAGCCATGGACTGGCTCGAGGAACGCCTGGGAACCCGCCGCTTCCTCATGGGGGATTCGGTCACCGAGGCCGACGTGCGCCTGTTCACCACGCTGGTCCGCTTTGATCCGGTCTACCACGGCCACTTCAAGACCAACCGCAACAAGCTCACCGAGATGCCGAACCTCTGGGCCTATGCCCGCGAACTGTTCCAGCTTCCGGGCTTCGGCGACACCATCGATTTCGAGCAGATCAAGGCCCACTACTACGTGGTGCACGAGGACATCAACCCCACGCAGATTGTGCCCAAGGGCCCGGAGCTGGCGAACTGGCTGGAGCCGCACGGGCGCGAGTCGCTCGGCGGAAACCCCTGGGGCACCGGCACCGCCCCGGATCCGGTCCGCGAATCCGAGAAGGTCACCGCCGGGCACAACCCCCTCTATCCGCTGGGCTGATCGCACACCGCGTCGCCACGTTCGCCAAAGACCCCGCCCGATCCCCCGGGCGGGGTCTTTGGCGTATCCAGGGTCCGGAGGCCAGGGGCCGGCGAATCCGTTGCGCCGGACTCTGGCAGTGCCAGGGATGCCGGGGCTAGCGTGGATACATGGACGGAGCATTGGACGGAGCACTGACGGGGAAGATTGCACTGGTTGCCGGGGCCACGCGAGGTGCTGGGCGCGGCATCGCCACCGCACTGGGAGAGGCCGGGGCCACGGTGTATTGCACGGGCCGCAGCACCCGTGCGGCGCGCAGCGAATACGACCGCCCCGAAACGATCGAGGAGACCGCGGAACTGGTCACCGCGGCCGGAGGCGTTGGCATCGCGGTGGCGGTGGATCACCTGGACTCCGGTGCGGTGGCGGCGCTGGTGGCACGCATTGGTGCCGAGCAGGGCCGGCTGGACGTGCTGGTCAACGACGTCTGGGGCGGTGAGAAACTCATCGGCTGGAACCAGCCCGTCTGGGAGCACGACCTTGGCGCGGGGCTGCGGATGCTGGAACTCGGCGTGAAGACCCACCTCATCACCGCCCACCATGCGCTGGGGCTTTTGGCCAGGAACCCCGGCGGGTTGGTCATCGAGGTGACCGATGGGACCGCCGCCTATAACCGGGACAACTACCGGCTCTCCACCTTCTACGACCTGGCCAAGAATGCCGCGCTGCGCATGGCATTCACGCTGGCGCACGAGCTACAGCCCCGCAAGTGCACCGCGGTGGCCCTGAGCCCGGGCTGGCTGCGCTCGGAGATGATGCTCGAGGCCTTCGGCGTCACCGAATCGAACTGGCGAACGGCGACCGCCGAGCACGGCCATTTTGCCGCGATCAGCGAATCCCCGCGCTTTGTGGGCCGTGCCGTCGCCGCGCTGGCGTCGGATCCCGACGTTTTTGCGCGCAGCGGAGGCTCGTTCTCTTCCGGTTCACTGGCCCGCGAGTACGGTTTCACCGACGTGGACGGCTCGGCCCCGGATTGCTGGCGGTACATGGTCGAGGTGCAGGATCCGGGGTTGCCTGCCGATGCCACGGGCTATCGGTAGATGGGGAGCGCCTCGGGGAAGTCGCACGGCAACAAGTGCAACGAAGGCCGCGGCGGCGCTCAGCGGTGCGCAACGATGATGAGTTCACCGGCGCCCTGGCCGACTGGCTCGCCGCTCCAGCCGCCGAACACCGCATCGACATGCAACCCGGCTTCGCCCAGGTCCTTGCGCAGCTGTTGCTCGCTGCGGAACGCCAGCACCGCGTCCTCCATCTCCCGGGAACCGTCGGCAAAGAGCCGGTGCTCGGTGATCTTCACCAGTCCCGCCTCGTGCGGCGCCGAATCGATCCACAGGTGCAATTTGGTGCCGTCGGGCAGCGTGAACTCGTTCCGCGTGGTGGCGGGGGTCCAGCGTTCCCACACCCGCGCCAGCGGATCCCGGGAGTCGAAGACCAGCCTGCCGCCGGGAACCAGGACGCGCCGGACGTCGGCCAGCGTCCGGCTCCACCTGTGGTCATCGATGATGGCCTGGGCGACGTGCGAGGTCATCAGGACCGCATCGAACGAATCATCGCACCCGAGGTCCGTGGAGGTGCCCTCGATCCAGGTCGCCAAGTCGGCGCCGGGCTTGGCCCGTGCCGCGGCCAGCGAGCCGGGGTGCGGATCGATGCCCGTCATCACGTGCCCGGCCCGGGCAAGGGCGAGCGTCAACCGACCGGTGCCGCAGCCCAGGTCCAGCACGCGGCTTGCGGGTCGTTCGTTGATGAAGGTGAGGAAGAAGTCGTCGTCGGCAGCCCAGCGGTTTTCCGCATCATAGAGGTCGGCCCGCTGTGCTGCGCTCAGCAATGAACCCATGGGTATGAGCCTAAGCCCGCCATCGCGGTTGTGCGGGGCCGAACACGCCGCGTCCGGCACGCGGGACGAGGCGGCGCGGGAACGGCAACGGACATCGGGAGCGCCGTGGAAGGATGGCAGTCATGGAGATTGCCACAAAGCGACTGGTCCTGCGGGAATTCACCGCCGAGGACTTGGACGCGGTCCATGCCTACGCCGCGGATCCGACGGTGTGCGCCTTTGTCGAATGGGGCCCGAACACCATCGAAGAGACGGCCGCGTTCCTGCGCCAGTGCAGGGACGAGAGATGGGCGCAGCCGCGGGTGACCGTGACCCTGGCGGTGATGCGCCATTCGATCGTGATCGGCTCGATAGCCCTGATGCTCGCCGACTCCGACCTGGTCCGGGGAACGGGCGAGGCCGAGATCGGCTACGTCTTGCGTGCGGATGCCTGGGGATACGGCTATGCGGCGGAAACCGCGGCCGCCATGCTGGAGCTGGCCCGGAATGGGTTGGGGATCACTCGGGTGGTGGCCAGCTGCAGGCCGGAGAACCTCGCCTCGGTGCGGGTGCTGGAAAAGATCGGCATGCAGCAGATCGATTACCTGCGGGGGCACAAGCGCATTGATGGGGAGGCCCGGGATTCGGTGGTGTTCGCGAGCTGCCTTCCGGACGGGGACGCGGCCTCGACGTCGGCCCGCGAGGCCTGACCGCCGATAGCGACGACAGGCCGGCCCGGCGGACTGCGTGAGCCTTGAAATCGAGGTCGACGGCCAGGACTCAACGACGCCAGTCGTGGTGCCGGTGTCCCGCGTCAGGTGCCGGGTTCCCTCGGGTACCGGGGCGGCGCCAACTCACGCTCTCCCTGGCTCCGGGATCTCCACGCACCGGCCATCGACGTCGACTACGGCCCGAGCCGGGTATCAACCGAACGTCAATACCCGTCGGCGCCATGGTGCCGATCGTGCGCTCGATCTCCGTACGGGCAGCAGGCAAGCCCCGCGAAGTCGTGTTCCGCGGCGGCGCGTACCGCGCGGGATTGAACTCGTGATCGCCACGAACGCCGTGAAAGCGAGTGTTGCCCGGCTTTTCTGTGGTGTGCCGGTGCTTTGGGCCAGCCCTCGACGACCCACTCGGTGGGCCGCCAACTGACCGACCCGCTTGTTTCGTCGCCGACCTCGCGTTTTTACGACCAACCGATAGACTTTATGTCAGGTGAGGCAATTGGGAGAGTCCGAGCGGGTATCAAAACCTGTGCATCGTCAGGCACCCGCAACGTGGGAAGCTCCCGATGAAACGGGCCCAGCCAGCGCCGAATACTTGAATCATGCTGCGTCATTCGGCCCGGCAATCAACCCACGAAAGAATCTACATGCTCGCATTCGCAGTGATCGGAGGCATTGGCCTCCTGCTTCTCATCGTGTCCATGACCCTGGGAGAGCTTGTCGATTTCTTCGACGGAATCATCTCCGCCACAGCCGTCGGTGCGGCAGCCACGCTTTTCGGCGCCGCGGGTGCGATTGTGTTGCTCAACGACGGTCCACTCTTTCTGGCCTACCTCGCGGGAGCCCTTCTGGGAGTGATCGGCATCGTCGGCGTAGCGCTTCTTGCCCGAAAGATGGCACGTATCTCTGACGCACAGCCGCACGAGATCATCGGACTGCTTGGCGTCGCCACCACAGACATCAACGACATCGTCGGGAAAGTCCAGCTGAACCACCCCGATGAAATCAATCAGCGCCTCGTATTTTCAAGCAGCCCTATCGAGAAGGGCACTCCAATTGCCGTCGTGGCTATTGTTGGAGACCGCATCAGGGTCGCATCCACCTCTGAACTGAACGGAGCTTAACCATGGATTTTGCCGTAAATGGAACCGTCGTTGCCGTAGTCGCAATCCTCGCCGTACTCGTGGCCCTCGTCTGGTATGCCACCACGCGCCTGGTCACTGTCGCCCCCAACCAGGCCGTCATCCGCGCCGGCAAGGGTGCCAAGGGGCAGGTCCAGATCTTCACGAAAGGCATTGTGCTCTTCCTGCCGATCATCCACCAGAAATACGTCATGTCCCTCGAACAGCGCCAGGTGGAGCTTGCCGTGGAAGGCGTCGACAAGAACTTCATCACCACCTCGGTGACCGCCAGCCTGAACTTCAAGTTCGACGACTCGGTGGAGGGAATGAGCAAGGCCGTCCAGCGCTTCCTCACGCACTCCAAGGAAGACCTGAACGCCTCGGTGACCAAGTCGGCCGAGGGCGTGCTGCGTGGCATCGTTTCGGCCATGTCGGTGGAGGACGCCAACAACAACCGCAAGGAATTCCAGGACCAGTCCCTGGAATCGGCTGTCACCCAGTTCGCCGAACAGGGAATCCAGATCGACGCCTTCAACATCTCCTCGGTCAGCACCCCCTCGCGCACGGTGATCGGCCCGGACAACATGCCAACCACCATCGATTACCTCGAAGAGGTTGGCAAGCCGGGCCTGGAACGGGCCAAGCGTGAAGCCCGTGTGGCCACCTCCAAGGCCTTCCAGGAGTCGGAAGCCGCTCGCATTGAACAGGAGGGTGCCACCGCAGCCCTGATGCGCGACCTGGCGATCAAGAAGTCCGAGTTCAAGGCCGAGCAGGACCGCGCCGAAGCCATCGCTGACGCCGCGAAGGGGATCGCCAAGGCGGAGCAGGACGTGACCGTCGCCGAGCTGGAGCGCAAGGCCCTGACGGAGCAGGCCCTGGTGGAGCAGGAACGACTGGATATCGAGGTGCACAAGCCAGCCGATGCCCAGGCCTACAAGATGCGCACCGACGCGGAAGCCAAGCGCGATGCCGACGTGTTCAGCGCTACCGCGCGCGCCAACTCCAAGGCCATTGAGGCCGAAGGCTCAAAGAAGGCGTCCATCGCCGACGCGGAAGCACGTGCCGCGGCCAAGACAGTTGAGGCCGAAGCCTCCAAGAACGCCGAGGTGTTCCAGGCCCAGGGCGCGGCCTTGGCCATCGAGCTGAAGGCCAAGGCTGAAGCCGACTCCGTGCGCGTGCGTGGCGAGGCGGAGGGCGCCTCGATCGCTGCCATTGGCGAGGCAACCGCCAGGGCTGAGGATGCGAAGGCAGTGGCCCTGACCGGGCATACCCAGGCTTCACTGGCGTTCCTGGCGATCAGCGCCCTGCCGGATATCGTCAAGGCCAGCTCGGATGCCGTGGCCGGCATCGACAACTACACGGTGATCAGTTCGGACGGCGCGTCGGATGCCGTCAAGCAGGCCAACCGCATCGTCACCGAGGGACTTGCCATGATCAAGGGCAGCACCGAGATCGACGTCGCAGGAATGCTCTCCGGCCTCCTCGGAATCACTGAGGCAACTCGGGCTCCCGCAACGGCCGTGGCATCGGATGATTCCGTAGCCGAGCGGAACTAACCCCCCCCTCAAGGTGAAGCGCCCTGCCGGCGGGGTGCTTCGCTTTGGGCCGGGCAGCCGCGGGGACGGCCGCGGTGGATGTCCGGTGCCGAAACCAAATCACCCGTGCATCCAGGGTCGCTGTACACACCGGCAATCGGAGCGCGGCGTGAACATTCAGACACGGGAAAGACCGACGTCCCGGTCCTGGGCCCCGGACCCGCCGCTGAGCCCGATCGCACCCTGGGCCGCGCCGTCGCGGCGGACAAGGCCATGGCGGCCGCCCGCGGAACCGGCACCGATGTGAACCTGTCGGTGGGGCCGTGGCAGGATTGAAATATGACGATCACCGCAGCCGCAGACGGATCAGCACTCGGAAACCCAGGACCCGCAGGATGGGCCTGGTACATCGACGATGAGCACTGGCGCGCAGGCGGCTGGGCCCACGGCACCAACAACATGGGCGAGCTTATGGCGGTGCTGGACCTTTTCCGCTCCACGGCGCACCTGCCAGACGAGGACCTGCACATCCTGTGCGACTCGCAATACGTGATCAACTCCGTGACCAAGTGGATGCCGGGGTGGAAGAAGAAGGGCTGGAAGAAGTCCGACGGCAAGCCGGTGCTGAACCTGGATCTGCTCAAGGACATCGACGCCGCCATCAAGGGGCGCAAGTACACGTTCGAGTGGGTCAAGGGACATGCCGGCCACGAACTCAACGAGGCCGCCGACGTGCGGGCGCGCGACGCGGCGACCGCCTACCAGGCAGGCAAGGAACCCGATGCGGGCCCCGGGCTTGAGGGTGCGCCGAGCGCCGGGGAACGTGCCGCCAACCACGAGGTCCCGGAACCCGACGGCTTCGATTCGCTGGTCTTCGAGGACCTGGACGCCGCCGCGTCGCCCGAGATGATCCCGGCACCGGCCGCAATCCCGGCACCGGCCGCAATCCCGGCACCGGACGCAATCCCGGCACCGGCAACGACGCCGGAACCCGGGGAATCCGCGCCCGCGGCCCCTGCCCCGGAACCCTCCGCCCCGCGCGCCACCGATCCCTCGGAGAGCAGCGCCGCCGCCGTGCAAATGGTCTTCGAGCTGGAAAGCGAGCTGCTCTCGCCCGCGGTGCGCGGGGACCTGGACGAGGTCATGGCGTTCCTGCACCCGGAGTTCCAGGAAATCAGCCGGGACGGTTCGCTCACCGACCGCTCCACCATCATCGCCGCGCTCACCGGCGGCCATGCGTTGCCGGCCGGGGGCGCGCTGCAGGTGCTCGCCGCCACGCCGTGGGGCCAGAACAAGGTGCAACTGGCGTACCGGCTGCTGGCCGGGGACCAGGTGATCCTCTGCTCGTCCTTCTGGCAGCAGGTCGATGACCGCTGGTTGCTGCGCTACCGGCAGGAAACACCGGCCAGCTGAGAGCACCTCCCGCGCGCGTCGGCCTCCGGATGGGTAATGTGGTGCGGGTGACTACGCAGACGAACACGATCAACGTCATAGACCAGCGCTTCGCCCCGGTGGCGGACCTGCTGGGCTCCTTCGCCACCGCTGACCCGGACTATTCGGCGCAGCTGGCCATCTACCAGGGAGGCAACCTGGTCCTGGATGCCAGCGTGGGGGAGAATTGCACGCCCGAGTCGATGACCGGGGTGTTCTCCTGCTCCAAGGGCGCCGGCGCCCTGGTCATGGCGTTGCTGGTGCAGCAGGGCCTGCTGGACCTTGACGCGCCCGTCGCGGTGTACTGGCCCGAGTTCGCCGCGGCGGGCAAGTCGGGCATCACCGTGGCCCAGCTGCTCAGCCACCAGGCCGGACTGCCGGGCGTCGAGGGCGGGTTCACCCAAGAGGAACTGATTGACTCCCGGCTGGCGGCAAGCATCGTGGCGGCGGCGGCACCGCTGTGGAAATCGACCGGAATCCACGCGTACCACGCGCTGACCATGGGCGTGTTCATGGAGGAACTCGCCCGCCGCTGTGCGCAGGAGCCCCTGCAGGAAATCTTCGAGCGCCGGATCCGCGCCCCGCACGACATCGACTTCTATCTGGGTCTGCCCGAGGCCCTGGAGCCGCGTTTCCGCCCGGTGCTCAAGGGCAGCACCTTCGAGCCGGCGCCGTTCATCGACCCGTTCTCCACCTATGGGCTGGCACTGAACTCCACCGGAGGCTTTGACGGACCCAAGGGACAGAGCTTCGACATCATCGATGTGCCGAACGAGCGCTCCATCCGCGAGGCAGGCCTGGCCGCCCTGGGCGGGGTGGCCAATGCCCGCGGCCTGGCCAAGCTGTACGCGGCCGCCGTCACCGGATTCGTGGACGATGCCGGCGACGAGCACGCCCCGTTCCTCACCGCCGATACCATTGCCGCGGTGAGCCAGGACCAGGTGTACGGGCTGTCCCGGGCCAACGGGAATCCCGGCGCCTTCGCCATCGGCTTCATGAAGGCGCATCCGGACAACGACTTCGGCTCCGCCCGGGCCTTTGGCCACGACGGTGCCAACGCCTCGCTGGGTTATGCCGATCCGGCCTACGGGCTGTCGCTGGGCTATGTCCCGGCGCGCGCCGAGGCCAACGGCACCGGTTCGCGCGGCGGGCAACTCAGCGTGCTGGCGCGCCAGGTGCTGCTCGCCGGGTCGTGAGGGCCGGCCGGTTGGGTTTTGTGGCCTGGATGATCCCGGAAAACGTCCCGTTGACGTGTTGGCTGTCGCTCATCTCTTCGAGCCACGGGAGCTGAGCCGGATCGGCCGACTGGCGGGTGGCCACGAAGCGAAACCGCACCTTGACGTCGTATGATTCCGTTGCCGGATGGCAGTTTTCCGTCAGCCCGGCAGCGCGCGCGGGCTCGGCGAAGCGGGGCGGTTCGGCGCCCCGGCGAACTGCCCGCCGCCCGTCGGGGCAGTGGTGTGCGGTGCGGGGCTGTTTGGTCTTCATGTCTTCCAGCCTGCCCGCCACGGCTGGGGTTCCGCTGTGTCCGGGCCCAGCGGAACCCATGAAGCGCGCGGAGGCATGCCGCAAATCAAACCTGGTCCGTGGCGGCCGCTAGGCTGGAGCCGTGGAATTTTCGAAACGATTTGTGGCACTGGGCGACTCCTTCACCGAGGGCATGGGGGATGTGGATCCGCGCCGGCCCCACCAGGTGCGAGGTTGGGCCGACCGCGTGGCGGAACAGCTCTGCGCAGACCCGGAGTGGGGATACGCGAACCTGGCCATCCGCGGCAAGAAGGTCGGTCAGGTCGTCGCCGAGCAGCTGCCTGCCGCCCTGGCGCTGAAGCCCACGCTTGTCACCTTGTACATGGGTGGTAACGACATCCTGCGCCCGGCCGTGGACATCGACTCCCTGATGCTCAGGTATCGGGATGCCGTGGCGCAGTTGTCGGCCACCGGCGCGGCCGTGGTGCTCTTCACCGGCTTTGACTCAAACGGCTCGGCCATCTTCGGGAAGACCCGCGGCCGCACCGCGATCTACAACGAAACGGTGCGCGAGATCGCGGACGACCGCGGCGCCGTGATTGCCGACTATTGGCGCTGGCGCGAATTCCGCGACGGGCGCTATTGGGCCACCGACCGCTTGCACATGAACACCGCCGGGCACACCCTGATGGCCCGGAAGGTGCTCGGCGTCCTGGAACACGAGGCACACATCGAGGTTCCCGGGCTGCCGGCACTGCACCCCAAGTCGCGCGCTGAAAGGCTGCGCGAGGATGCCGCCTGGGCTAGGGAACACCTGGTCCCGTGGGTCAAGCGCCGGCTCGCCGGGACCTCTTCGGGCGACGCGCTCAGCCCCCGCTACCCCGGCTACGTGTCGCTGGCGGCGGCTGCCGCGTCGTAGGACCAAGGCGTTGCCCGGACGCGGAAACCCGCGGGCCGCTAGCCAATGGGTGGGGCCGGGTGCTTTGCTGGTGTCCATGGACCATCAGGAGACACAGCACGAGGGCGAACCGCACGACCAGGGCCTGGCCGAAAGGTTGAATTGGCTGCGGGCAGGGGTGCTCGGCGCCAACGACGGGATCGTCTCGGTGGCGGCCGTGGTGGTCGGTGTTGCCGGTGCCACGACCGCCACGGGGCCGGTGGTGGTGGCCGGTGCCGCAGCGGCGATCGGCGGCGCCATTTCCATGGCGCTGGGGGAGTATGTCTCGGTGTCCAGCTCGGCGGACTCGCAAAAGGCGCTCATTGAAAAGGAGCGCCGGGAACTGGTTGAGATGCCCGAGGAGGAACTGGCGGAACTGGCCGGGCTCTACGAGGCCAAGGGATTGAGTCCCGCAACGGCGCAGCAGGTTGCCCTGGAGCTGACCGAACATGATGTGCTCAAGGCGCACCTCGATGCCGAGCTGCAACTCGACGAGGATGAGGTGCTCAATCCGTGGAATGCCGCCATTGCCTCGGCCATCTCCTTCACGGTGGGTGCCGCGTTGCCCTTTGCCACTGCCGTGTTCCTGCCCGTGGGGCTGCGGATCCCGGTGACTTTTGCGGCGGTGTTGTTGGCCCTGGCGGTGACCGGGGCGATGGGCGCGCGGCTGGGCGGTGCCCCGGTGCTGCGCCCGACGCTGCGGGTGCTGATCGGCGGAGCGGCGGCGCTCGCCGTCACCTTCGCCATTGGTTCGTGGCTGGGGGTTTCGGGAATCATCTAGCCAGGTGCAACGGAGCCTGCTGCAAGACGCGAAAGGCGGAACTGCCGGTGGCAGTTCCGCCTTTCAACTATCGGGAGTTATTCAGTGCGGGGCTGTTCAGCCCACGACCTTCAGCGCGGTGCCCCAGTTGAAGTCGGGCAGTGCGGGGTTGACCTGCATGGCCATGACCAGCAGCTGGAAGCCCTCGAGCTCGCGGGCGTGGTGCAGTCCGCCGACTTCCAACGGGCGCATGCCGGCGGCGGTGACGAACGCAGCGACCTCGCCGCGGGCGGAATCATCGCCGGCGACGAAGACATCCAGCGGGGCGCTGTCGGCGGTGCCGGAGGTGAGCGGTCCGGCGAAGGTGGTGTTGAAGGCCTTCACGACGGTGGCGGAGGTCAGTGAGGAGATTTCCTCGGCGGCCGAGCTGCCTGCAGCGGTGGTCAGCGAGTCAAAGGTTGCGAAGTCCACCGGGTTGGTGATGTCGATCAGGATCTTCGAGTCCAGGGCCTGACCCTGGGCGGCGACGTATTCCTTGGCGGCGTCGAAAGGCAGGGCCAACACGACGATGCGTCCGGAAGGGGCCTCGGCGGTGTTGCCGCTGGCGACTCCCGCACCGAATTCGGCAGCGAACGTGGCTGCGGTCTCGGTCGTGCGGGCCAGGACCTGCAGGCTCTTGCCGGCGGCGATCGTGCGGGTGGCCAGTGCACGGCCCATGTTGCCGGTGCCGATGATGGTGATGTCGATGTGCATGGTGTTCTTCTTTCCGAAGAGTCGAGCGAGGAAGTTCTTCATCTGATCCTCAAATCCTGTTGGTTGAAGCTTCAAGTAATACGTTAGCCCCTGTTTGGTTGAAGTGTCAAGTGTTTCTTGGGGATGGGTTGAAATTCTTTCCGAATGCGGCCGTCTGCGAGGGGATCGCGGGTCGAATATGCGGTTCCCGGCCCGGCGAGAAGAACTGAATGGATGGGCTCGGGGTGCAAGTCCAGCCCTCCGGCATGGCACATGACGCGAAAAAGACGGCTTCGTCTGTCCCGGGCGGGGCCGTGTTGTCTGCCTCACGCATCGCCGGTAGGATGGGGGGCGTGCCTCGTAGGGGGCATAGCCACTGACATGCGGCGGGAGAGTCCCGTTCAACGTAAGTTGGTCGGGCGCCGTAGGAGCAATTCCTCCCCGGGAAACTCTCAGGCCCCCGTACCGCCGCGAAGAGGCAACTCTGGAAAGTAGCAACATCACCGTTCGGTGGTGCTGCTCACCGAAGGTGCAAGCATGCCCCGTCCCTCCAAAGGGTTGGTGCGTCGCGGAAACTCTCAGGTCAAAGCAACAGGGTCGGGGAGGAACTTGCAGCTCGTTCGGTGTGCCCGCACGCCGATGACCCAATGGAGTTCCCCATGACCGTGACCCCGTCCGCTGAGTTCGTCGCCCGCCACATTGGCCCCCAGGGCAGCGACATTGACACCATGCTTGCCCAGCTTGGTTATTCCTCCATCGACGAACTCGTCGACACGGCCGTTCCGGCCGACATCCGCCAGTCCGAACCGCTTGACCTTCCCGCTGCGCGCACCGAGGCCGAGGTTCTGGCCGACCTGCGCGTGCTGGCGAACAAGAACGTGATGAAGACCCAGATGATCGGTCAGGGTTTCTCCGACACCTACACCCCGCCGGTGATCCTGCGCAACGTGCTCGAGGATCCGGCCTGGTACACCGCGTACACGCCGTACCAGCCCGAGATCTCCCAGGGCCGCCTCGAGGCGCTGCTGAACTTCCAGACCATGGTCATGGACCTGACCGCCCTGCCGATCGCCAACGCCTCGATGCTCGACGAGGCCTCCGCCGTCGCCGAGTCCGTGCTGCTGATGCGCCGTGCCAACAAGGCCAAGGCCACCGCCAAGACCGTGCTTGACTCCAACCTCTTCCCGCAGACCATTGCCGTGGTGCAGGGTCGCGCCGAGGCACTGGGCTTCGAGGTCGAAATCGCCGACCTGTCCGCTGGCCTGCCTGAGGGTGATATCTCCGGCATCGTGCTGCAGCAGCCGGGCAACAACGGCGCCGTGGTTGACCACGCCGCCATCATTGCCGCCGCCAAGGAACGCGGCGCAATGATCACCATCGCCGCCGACATCCTGGCCCTGACCATGATCGTGGCCCCGGGTGACCAGGGCGCGGACATCGCAGTTGGCAACACCCAGCGCTTCGGCGTGCCGCTGTTCTTCGGCGGCCCGCACGCAGCCTACCTGGCCGTGCGCAGCGGCCTGGAGCGTTCGCTGCCCGGCCGCCTGGTCGGCGTGTCCAAGGACGACGCCGGAACCCCTGCCTACCGCCTGGCACTGCAGACCCGCGAGCAGCACATCCGCCGCGAGAAGGCCACCTCGAACATCTGCACCGCCCAGGCGCTGCTGGCCATCACCGCCTCGATGTACGCCGTCTACCACGGCCCGGCCGGACTGAAGCGCAT
This sequence comes from Paeniglutamicibacter sp., assembly GCF_046714615.1. Classification (NCBI taxonomy): domain Bacteria; kingdom Bacillati; phylum Actinomycetota; class Actinomycetes; order Micrococcales; family Micrococcaceae; genus Paeniglutamicibacter; species Paeniglutamicibacter sp. Next base: position 3,607 of record NZ_JBKKAP010000123.1, on the reverse strand, counting down.
CGCCCAGCGTGCCCACAACCACGCCCGCACCCTGGCCACCGCGCTTTCCGGCGCCGGCCTGGCACTGGCCGCCGACTCGTTCTTCGACACCGTCCAGGTGACCGTCGAGAATGCCGCTGCCATCGTCGCCAAGGCCGAGGAAGCCGGCATCAACCTGCGCCTGGTCAACTCGACCACCGTGGGCATCTCCACCGACGAGGCCACGACCTCGGCCCACGTGGCTGCGATCGCCGGCGTCTTCGGCATCGCCGGCGAGTCCTTCACGGCCGAGGGCTTCGAACTGCCCGCCGCCGTGCAGCGCACCAGCGACTACCTGACCCACCCGATCTTCAACACCATCAAGTCCGAGACCCAGATGCTGCGCTACCTGCGCCGCCTCTCGGACCGCGACCTGTCGCTGGACCGCACCATGATCCCGCTGGGCTCATGCACCATGAAGCTGAACTCCACCGCCGAAATGGAATCCATTTCCTGGCCTGAATTCGCCTCCATCCACCCGTACGCCCCGGCCCACCAGACCGAGGGCTGGCGCGAACTGATCACCGACCTCGAAGGCCGCCTGACCACCATCACCGGCTACGCGGGCGTCTCCATCCAGCCCAATGCAGGTTCGCAGGGCGAGTACGCGGGCCTGCTGGCCATCCGCGGATTCCACCTCTCCAACGGCGATGACGCGCGCACCGTCTGCCTGATCCCGGCCTCCGCACACGGCACCAACGCCGCGTCCGCAGTGCTTGCAGGCATGAAGGTCGTCGTGGTCAAGACGGCTGCCGACGGTTCCATCGACGCGGCCGACCTGGACGCGAAGATCGAGGCCAACAAGGACACCCTTGCAGCCATCATGATCACCTACCCCTCCACGCACGGTGTCTACGACGCCGACGTGCGCGAGGTCTGCGAAAAGATCCACGCAGCCGGCGGCCAGGTCTACATCGACGGCGCCAACATGAACGCCCTGGTCGGCCTCGCCCAGCCGGGCAAGTTCGGCGGCGACGTCTCGCACCTGAACCTGCACAAGACCTTCTGCATCCCGCACGGCGGCGGCGGACCGGGCGTGGGCCCGATCGGCGTTGCCGAGCACCTGATCCCGTTCCTGCCGGGCGACGCCTCGGGCAGCTACTCGATGCGCGACGGCATCCCGGTGGTCGCCACCATGTTCGGCTCCGCCGGCGTGCTGCCGATCTCCTGGGCCTACATCGCAATGATGGGCGGCGACGGCCTGACCGACGCCACCAAGACCGCGATCCTTTCGGCGAACTACATCGCTTCGCGCCTCAACGAGTACTTCCCGATCCTGTTCACCGGCAACAAGGGCCTGGTTGCGCACGAGTGCATCCTGGACCTGCGCGAGCTGACCAACAAGACCGGCGTCACCGCCGAGGACGTTGCCAAGCGCCTGATCGACTACGGTTTCCACGCTCCGACCCTGTCCTTCCCGGTCGCCGGCACCCTGATGGTGGAGCCGACCGAGTCCGAGGACCTGGGCGAGATCGTGCGCTTCATCGAAGCCATGATCGCGATCCACGCCGAGATGCAGCAGGTGCTGGCCGGTGACTTCTCCATCGAGGAATCCCCGCTGCGCAACGCCCCGCACACCGTGGCAGCAGTGGTCAACAGCGCCTGGGACCGCAAGTACACCGTCGAGCAGGCAGCCTTCCCGGTACGCGCCCTGCGCATGGACAAGTACTTCCCGGCCGTGGGACGCATCGACGGCGCAGGTGGAGACCGCAACCTGATCTGCTCCTGCCCGGCACCCGAAGCCTTCGAAAACTAATTCCGCCACTCATTTTTGAGCCCCACGAAAGGTAGCTTGATGAGCGACCCGAAGAAAACCTCCCTGCATGCAAAGCATGCGGAACTTGGCGCATCCTTCACCGACTTCGGCGGCTGGGACATGCCGCTGAAGTACGGTTCGGAATTAGCCGAGCACAAGGCGGTGCGCGCCACCGCCGGCCTGTTCGACCTCTCCCACATGGGCGAGGTCTGGGTCGAGGGACCCGACGCCGCAACCTTCCTGAACACCGCGCTGGCCGGCAACATGGCCGTGATGAAGGTCGGCAAGGCCAAGTACTCGGTGATCTGCAACGAAGCCGGCGGAATCATTGATGACCTGATCACCTACCGCCGCGGCGAGGCAAAGTTCCTCGTCGTGCCCAACGCCGGCAACGCCCCGGTGGTTGCCGCGGCACTGGCCGAACGCGCCGCGGGCTTCGACGTCACCGTCACCGATGCCTCCGCGCAGACCTCGCTGATCGCAGTGCAGGGCCCGAACGCGGTTGCCATCCTGCACGAATTGGTCGAGGAATCCGCCAAGGCACTGGTGTCGGACATGAATTACTACGCCGCCGACGAGACGACTGTCGCGGGCATCGACGTGCTGCTGGCCCGCACCGGCTACACCGGCGAGGACGGCTTCGAGCTGTACGTGCCCAACGAGCTGGCCCCGGAACTCTGGGACGCATTGATGGCCGCTGGCACCAACCACGGGCTGATCCCCGCTGGCCTGGCCTGCCGCGACTCGCTGCGCCTGGAAGCCGGCATGCCGCTGTACGGCAACGAGCTTTCCCTTGAGGGAAACCCGTTCGAGGCCAACCTCGGCCCGATCGTGTCCTTCAAGAAGGAAGAGGACTTCGTGGGACGCAAGGCACTGGAGGCCATCAAGGCCGAAGGCGCCAAGCGGGTCCTGGTGGGCCTGAAGGGCCTGGGACGTCGCGCCGGCCGCGGCGGCTACCCGGTGTCCGTCGACGGCGTGCAGATCGGCGCCGTCACCTCCGGCCAGCCTTCGCCGACCCTGGGCTACCCGGTGGCCATGGCGTACGTGGCACCGGAGTTTGCCGAAGTTGGCACGAAGGTCGATGTTGACCTGCGTGGCAAGCCCGAGGCATTTGAAGTCGTCACACTGCCGTTCTACACCCGAGCCAAGTAACGTTGTCGGTGGCGGGGCGCAAAGCGCCTACGCCACCGACAGCCGGCTTAACTTAATACCCACATTCTTTGAGAGGAAACACCCCCCATGAGCAAGGTTCTTGCCTCCCTTCGTTACTCGGCCGAGCACGAATGGGTCGACGCCTCGACCCCGACCAAGGTCGGAATCTCCCAAGTTGCCGCAGACGCACTGGGCGACGTCGTGTACGTTGACCTGCCCGAGGTTGGCGACAGCGTCACCGCAGGCGAGACCTGTGGCGAAGTCGAGTCGACCAAGTCGGTCTCCGACCTGTACGCCCCGGTCACCGGCACCATCGTCGAGGTCAACCAGGAGGCCATCGACAACCCGGCCATCCTGAACGAAGACCCGTACGGCGCCGGCTGGCTGTTCACCGTCGAGGTCACCGAAGAGGGCCCGCTGCTCTCGGCAGCCGACTACGCCTCCGCAAACGGCGGCGACGTAGCGTGACCGCAGTGTTCGAATCCCTTGCTCCTGCGTCGCTGACGCAGGACATCGGGACGCTGGATCCGGAGATCGCGGAGCGCATCGACGCGGAGCTGGCCCGCCAGCAGCGCGGCCTGGAGATGATCGCCTCGGAGAACCACACGGCCCTCGCGGTGATGCAGGCGCAGGGTTCGGTGCTGACCAACAAGTACGCCGAGGGCTACCCGGGACGCCGCT
>NZ_JBKKAP010000122.1:0-31448 GCF_046714615.1 Paeniglutamicibacter sp. | reverse complement strand
GCTGAGCGATTGGTTGGCGAAGGCCACGGTCGGGGACTGCGACACCGAGTAGGAAACGATCGAGCGGTCGAACAGGTCCAGCACCGGCGAGAGGTAGACCTTGCGCTCGGCGATCTTGAATTCGGTCACGTCGGTCACCCACTTGAGGTTCGGTGCCTCGGTGTCGAACTCGCGCTTCAGCAGGTTTTCGGCGACCTTGCCGATCTGGCCCTTGTAGGAGGAATACCTTCGCTTGCTGCGGACCTTGCAGACCAGGCCCTCGGCGCGCATCAGCTTCAGCACGGTCTTCTTCGCCACCTGCCACCCACCGCCGAGGAGTTCGGCGTGGATGCGGCGGTGCCCGTACCGGCCCATGGCCTTGGTGAAGATCTCGTGGATCCGGGCGCGGAGCTCCGCGTGCCGGTCCGGTGCCTTGAGCGCGGCCTGGCGGTGGAAGAACGTGGAGCGGGGCAGCCCTGCCGCGGCCAGGAGCAGGGGCAAGGGGTGGGAGGCCTTGAGGGCGATCACGGCGCTGATTTTCAGCGCGGTGGTTGGTTCCTCAAGGCCCGAACTTTTTTTAGGTATGCAACCTCGGCCTGCAGCCGCTGGTTCTCGCGGCGCAGCTTCTCGAGTTCGGTGGGTGCACCCGGTTCGGCGCCGGAAGCGGTCTTGGGACGGCCCTTGGCCTTGGGACGCAGCCCGTCCTCGCCCTGTTCCCGGTAGGTCCTGACCCAGGTCCTGAGAAGGTTCGGGGAGCTGAGCTGGTGTCGTTGGGCAAGCTCCATCAGCGTCGCCTCGCCGTCGAGGAACTGGCGGACGACCGCGAGCTTGAACTCGAAGGAATACACCTGATTGGTCGGTTTGCTTTCCAACGCTGCCCTACCCCAAATCCTGAACCGTTTCTCGAGCCCACGAACGGCGTGTTCACCGGCGTTCAGTCTTGAGGATACCGCCTTATGCCCGAATCCCTGCTCGAAAAGATCGACGGCAGCCAGCCGCTGCTCGGCGGTCAATGAACTATTTTGACGCATGAAAAACTCCCCGAAAGTAAGGATCTGAATTATTCAGTCCAACTTTCGGGGAGCAGTTCACCACGGAGAGGTGGCGCTTTGTTGTGACCCGCGGGTGCCCGATTGGCGGAGCGATCACGAAAAAGCGGTCAAGAGTGTTGTGTAACACCAGCTCTGATACCGCTCTGCCGTCCAGCTTCGCTCAGTGACCAGGAAACGGTACGTCTGGGGGTGGCTGGTATTCCAAATGAGTGCGGCGACATCCTCGTCGGATTGATTCCGTTGCAGTCCACCGCGGTCCCGCAGGAGGCCTGGTACCGCCAGATAGCGGTCAAAGCGTTGGCTATCGCGGGCCTGTTGCAAGGTGGCCGCGGCCGGATCCACCGCGGCGGCTTTGGACAGGACCTTGTGAACGGGAGCCATGCGTGCGTTGACACCGGTAAACCAGCTGGAAAGCACGACGGCGATATCCGCAGGTGTCTCGGAGTTCTCGAGCCCGTCAGCTAGGAATTCCAGGGGTGATGCTGGCGCATGTTCCCCTGACGCAGCCTGGTCGATAATCCGGGAAAGTATCTCCGTCTTGTTGCCCACGGAGTTGTAGATCGTCTGGATTGCGACCCCGCATTCGCGTGCCAGGCGCTCGATCGTCGTGGGAACGAAGCCGTGCTCCAAACATAGGATCCGGGCAGTTGAGATGATCAACGAACGTGTTTCGGCGCTCTGCAGCACCCTTCGGTTGGGCTTGTTCGGACGAGAAGATTCCATGCAAAAAGAATCGCGCTCAAGTCACTGGAAGATTATTCTAATCAATACACGCATCAAGGTTTTCGGCACCAAGGAGACCGCCATGAAAAGCCGGAGTCAGAATCATTCCACCATCATCATTGGCGCAGGCCACTGTGGTTTGGCCATGGCTCATGAATTGGCGGTGAGAGGGGAAGGCTTCCTCATGCTTGAAGCCGGGCCTGCCCCGGGGAGCAGTTGGAACTCCCGCTGGGAATCCCTGGAGCTTTTCACCCCGGCAGGCCATGACGGCTTGCCCGGCCGCAAGTTTCCGGCAAGGCGCGGAACATTTCCCACCGCCGGTGCCGTTTTCGACTACCTCCAGTCCTACGCCGCGGCCTTCGAGATGCCGATCCAAACGTCCACGACTGCCAATCACCTGGAGGTCGGTGCCGAAGGCGAGTTCAGCGTGCAAACAACCATGGGCACGTTCAGTTCCAGTCGCGTGGTTGTGGCCACGGGCGTGCACCAGGTTCCCAAGATTCCGGAGCTGGCCAAGCAAATTTCCGAGGATACAAGCCAACTGCATTCGAGCGATTATCGGAACCCGGCCCTGATTCCGGACGGCCCGGTCGCAGTGGTCGGATTCGGGACTTCCGGTGCCCAGATCGCCTGCGAGCTGGCATCTAGCCACGAGGTAACCATTTGCGGGAGGCCCACACCCCACGTCCCGGAAGGACTCATTCGATACGCACCCGCGCTGTATTGGTTCCTGGTCCACAGGCTTCTGACGAGGTCGACGCCGGCGGGGCGCAAGGTTGCCCAGAGAATCTTCACCCGAGGTGCGCCCCTGATTCGGGTGTCCACCCAGGATGTTGAATCGGCCGGCGTCACACGAGCCGGGCGCGTCGATGCGGTGCGCGATGGCGTGATGGTGGCCCAGGACGGAACCCCGATCGAGGCATCCACGATCATTTGGGCGACCGGGTACCGCCCAGACTATTCATGGATTGAGGGGCTCCGAACGGACGAGCATGGCTATCCGTTCCACCATAGGGGCATCAGCGCCGAAATTCCCGGACTGGGGTTCCTCGGCATCCCATTCCAATACGGGTTGACGTCCGGCATCATCGGCGGGGCAGGTCGCGACGCGCGCTACTTGGCACGTCGGTTGGCTCCCGGCCCGGCTGAAGTACCCGAAATAGGGGTTATACCTGACGCCGGAGGGAGGGCGACCGAGCGTGACTAGGCACTGAGTGGGACATGCTATGTTGGCGGTGGTGCACTGGCCATCCGGAGTGATGTGCCATGCCTTCGAAGTTCCTCATCGTGAAAGATATTTCCTCCTCCATGACACAGCCGCTAAACATATCCAATCCGGCCGCCGCTCAGGCCAACTCCATCGAGGATTTCGAGCACAATCTTGCCTCCATCAAATCGCGCATTGAAGCTGCTGCACGAAAGGCCGGGCGAGACCCTGCCACCATCCGGTTGTTGCCAGTAAGCAAGACCGTGCCCGAGGACCGACTTCGCATGGCGATCGCGGCAGGGATGGACTTCCTGGGGGAAAACAAGGTTCAGGAAGTCGCGCGCAAGGCCGAGATCCTTGCGGATATTCCGGGATTGAGGTTCTCTGTCATCGGAAGCCTGCAATCCAACAAGGCAAAATTCGTGGCGAAGTTTGCGGACGAATTCCAGGCGCTGGACAGCTTGCGCCAGGCTGAGGCCCTGCAGCGCCGTCTTGAAGCGGAAGACCGCCAGCTTGATGTCTTTGTCCAAGTGAATACGTCCGACGAGGAAAGCAAGTCTGGCCTCGCTCCGGACGACGTCCAGGATTTCGTGGATCAATTGCCGCAGTTTGACCGTCTCCACGTCAAGGGCCTGATGACCCTCGCGCTGTTCAGCGAAGACAAAGAGGCGGTTCGCGCATGTTTCGTGCGGCTGCGAGAACTTCGGGACATGTTGCGCGAGAGTGCCCCGGCCGGAATGAAAATTGAGGAACTGTCCATGGGAATGAGCGGAGACTTCGAACTGGCCATTGAAGAGGGTGCGACAGTGGTCCGCGTGGGACAGGGGATCTTCGGCGCACGGATGCTGCCTGTCCGCCACTAGTTGGCTCGGCGTCGCCGAGGTTGAGTCGGCCACTGCCAGGCCAGCCACGGAGTAGGCCACGATACTCATGCGCCCGGACCTCCCAAGTGAATTGGACCAGCCCTCGGTTGCCGCCGTGGCCATCAATTCCCAATTGGCCTTCGGCTCCGTTGGAAACACCGTGGTCCCCGGCAGCGACCCCGATTTTTCATGCGGCTACTAGGCCCGTTGATTTCGCCGCAACCTGGAAGAATTCGGTCTAAATGTACTTGAGGGCCGCGGCATGGATCAGAATATTGTGCTGGCGCTGGATCTTTGAATGCGAGTTCCGGGCCGGTGGATGGGCCCTCCGATAGGGGAGAGGCGCTACGCGGTCGGACCCAGGGTCTGGCCCGCCAGCCATTTGTCGCCTGTGTCGGGATGTTCCCGCCAGCAGGTTGTTGGTGCCGATCCGAGCGCCGCGGTTTGTGCGGGCCGGAGGGCCGAATCTCAGAGCGAGGGCCCTTCGGAATGCCGCTCTTGCATCCGGCGTTTTGTCCAATCGGGGCGACTTGCACACCTGCACCAATTTTGTGGGGGAAAGTGCGGTGTTTGGTGGCGTCGCATACCACCCGTAGTGCTACGGTTCATGCTGTCGGGCTACATCTTGTGGTTTCGAGCTGAGAGCTCGACACGCCGTGCTGAACGACACGCCAGTTCTTTAATCTGTGGTCAATTGCTCCACAGGGTGTGGATAGATTTTCGATTTCGTTGGATTCATGCGGATTATGGCCTGCTTTTTATCCACAGTGCTTGTGGACAGGCGGTGGGTCAAATGACAGGGGTGTAATACATCATGTTGGGGTCTAACCCCCGGACCCCCACTAGATGTAGTATTGAATTAGCTGGTGAGGCCTAGTGCGTGAACTTCCGGAATACGGAGAAATGTACGAATCCCCGCCTCTCGAGGGCCTAACTGCCCTTGAGGCAAAACGTTCATATGTTCCTTCCCCATGGGGAGTGCGCATAGGGAGCCAGCCACATCACATACACAGATTTTTGCACGAGGGGATTTACGGATATGACCGTCACGGTTTACACGAAGCCAGCATGCGTACAGTGCAACGCAACCTACCGAGCTCTTGATAAGAAGGGCATCGTCTACCAGAGCGTTGACATTTCGCAGGATCCCGCTGCCTTGGAGCGCGTTCGCGCTTTGGGCTACATGCAGGCACCTGTTGTCATCACCGACGCTGATCACTGGTCGGGCTTCCGACCGGACAAGATTGAAGAGCTTGCCCTGGACCTGAGCTCCTCCGTGGCCTAACCAGCCTCCTCCAGCCTTACCGATTCCAGTAACTTCGAGGCGATCAAAATGCCTGCTTCATCGTTGGCGACATCACCAATGCATGATCACGCCGTTCCGGCAGAGGTACTTACCAAAAGCAATTTGATCTATTTCTCATCGGCCTCCGGATATACCCACAGGTTCGCGGAGAAACTGGAACTGGATTGCGCTCGCATACCGTTGCTGAACCACGAACCAAGCTTGGTGGCGAATGAGCCGTATGTGCTTCTGCTTCCCACCTATGGAGGCGAAAAGGGCGAACGATCGATCCCGCCGCAGGTCGTCAAGTTCCTCAACGACACGCGCAACCGAAACCTATTACGAGGCGTATTAGGTGCCGGAAACACAAACTTTGGAACCACATATTGCTTGGCCGCAATCAAGATCGCAGCCAAATGCAACGTTCCGCTTCTATATAAATTTGAGCTCATGGGCACTCCAGAAGATGTGACCCGAGTTCGCGAAGGATTGGAAGTCTTTTGGACACGAAAGTCGCAGTACCTGAAATGAAGCAGGATTCTAAGGAATTGCCGGCCGCTTTTCAGGGCCTGGGTTACCACGAGCTGAATGCCATGCTGAACCTTTACGGGTCAGATGGACGCATCCAGTTCGAGGCCGACCGTGCCGCCGCACGCCAGTACTTCTTGGAGCACGTGAACAACAACACCGTGTTCTTCCACGACCTGGACGAGAAGCTCGAATACCTGGTCAAGCACGAATACTACGAGCGCGAGACGCTCGACCAGTACACCATGAACTTCATCCGCGACCTCTACCGCGGTGCCTACGCCAAGAAGTTCCGCTTTGAGACCTTCCTTGGTGCCTTCAAGTTCTACACTTCGTACACGCTCAAGACCTTTGACGGCAAGCGTTACCTCGAGCGCTACGAAGACCGCGTCTGCATGGTTGCACTGCACCTTGCCCGCGGCAACGAAGAGATGGCAGTCTCCCTGGTCAACGAGATCATCGAGGGACGGTTCCAGCCCGCCACCCCGACGTTCCTGAACGCCGGCAAGGCCCAGCGCGGCGAGCTCGTTTCCTGCTTCCTGCTTCGCATCGAAGACAACATGGAGTCGATCTCCCGCGGCATCAATTCCTCGCTGCAGCTTTCCAAGCGCGGCGGCGGCGTTGCCCTCTCGCTGACCAACGTCCGCGAGCACGGCGCCCCGATCAAGCAGATCGAGAACCAGTCCTCCGGTGTCATCCCCGTGATGAAGCTTCTCGAAGACAGCTTCTCCTACGCCAACCAGCTTGGCGCGCGCCAGGGCGCCGGTGCCGTGTACCTCAACGCGCACCACCCGGACATCCTGCGCTTCCTTGACACCAAGCGTGAGAACGCGGATGAAAAGATCCGCATCAAGACCCTTTCCCTGGGTGTTGTGGTTCCTGACATCACCTTCGAATTGGCCCGCAAGAACGAGGACATGTACCTCTTCTCGCCCTATGACGTAGAGCGGGTCTACGGCGTTCCGTTCAGCGACATCTTCGTCACGGAGAAGTACTACGAGATGGTCGATGATGCGCGCATCAAGAAGACCAAGATCAACGCACGCGAATTCTTCCAGACCCTGGCGGAGATCCAGTTCGAGTCCGGTTACCCGTACATCATGTTCGAGGACACGGTAAACCGCGCCAACCCGATCAAGGGCAAGATCTCGATGAGCAACCTATGCTCGGAGATCCTGCAGGTTTCGACTCCCTCGGAGTACAACGAAGACCTCGGTTACAAGACCGTTGGCAAGGACATCTCCTGCAACCTCGGTTCGATGAACATTGCCAAGGCCATGGACGGCAAGAACCTCGGTGCCTCGATCGAAACCGCGATCCGCGCGCTTTCGGCCGTCTCCGACATGTCCTACATCAACTCGGTTCCTTCGATTGCCCAAGGCAACGCCAAGACCCACGCCATCGGCCTGGGACAGATGAACCTGCACGGCTACCTGGCTCGTGAACGCGTCCACTACGGTTCCGAAGAGGGGTTGGACTTCACCAACATCTACTTCTACACCGTGGTGTTCCACGCGCTGCGCGCCTCGAACCTGCTGGCCATCGAAACCGGAGAGGCCTTCGACGGCTTCGCGGATTCGAAGTACGCCTCGGGCGAGTACTTCGACAAGTACACGGACCAGGAATGGGTTCCGGCCACCGAGCGTGTGCGTGAGCTCTTTGCCGGGATCGACATCCCGACCCAGGACGACTGGCGTGCGCTGAAGGCCTCCGTCATGGAACACGGCATCTACAACCAGAACCTGCAGGCTGTCCCGCCGACCGGCTCGATCTCCTACATCAACAACTCGACTTCGTCCATCCACCCGGTGGCAGCGAAGATCGAGATCCGCAAGGAAGGCAAGATCGGCCGCGTGTACTACCCGGCCCCGTACCTGGACAACGACAACCTGGAGTACTACCAGGATGCGTACGAAATTGGTTACGAAAAGGTCATCGACACCTACGCGGTTGCCACGCAGCACGTGGACCAGGGCCTGTCCCTGACCTTGTTCTTCAAGGACACCGCCACCACCCGCGACATCAACAAGGCACAGATCTACGCATGGAAGAAGGGCATCAAGACGCTCTACTACATCCGCCTGCGCCAGATGGCACTTGAGGGGACCGAAGTCGAAGGCTGCGTTTCCTGCGCGCTCTAAGCGCTGCCGTTTCACCACCGGTTGCCAGGTCGCGATAACCTAACTACCGAATGCGTACGGCGGCGGGTGCCCACCCGCCGTCGTACGCGCACCCGTAACAACCAAAAACTTTAGTAAGAAGAGGGACGGAAATGACTGAGAAGCTGAAGCTGGCCAGCCACGTCGAAGCCATCAACTGGAACCGCATCCAGGATGACAAGGACGTCGAGGTGTGGAACCGACTGGTCAACAACTTCTGGCTGCCGGAGAAGATTCCGCTGTCCAACGACGTCCAGTCGTGGAACACTCTCACCGAGGCCGAGAAGCTCCTGACCATGCGGGTCTTCACCGGCCTGACCCTGTTGGACACCCTGCAGGGCACCGTCGGCGCCGTCTCGCTGATTCCCGATGCGATCACCCCGCACGAGGAAGCTGTCTACACCAACATCGCCTTCATGGAGTCGGTGCACGCCAAGAGCTACTCCTCGATCTTCTCGACCCTTGCCTCGACCAAGGACATCGACGAAGCTTTCCGCTGGTCCACCGAGAACGAGAACCTGCAGAAGAAGGCGCAGATCATCGAGGGCTACTACTACGGCGAAGATCCGCTGAAGCGCAAGATCGCCTCGACCCTGCTCGAGTCGTTCCTGTTCTACTCCGGCTTCTACCTGCCGATGTACTGGTCTTCCCGCGCCAAGCTGACAAACACTGCAGACCTGATCCGTTTGATCATTCGCGACGAGGCCGTGCACGGTTACTACATTGGCTATAAGTTCCAGAAGGGGCTTGAAAAGGTTTCGGAAGAGCGCAAGCAGGAGCTGAAGGATTACACCTTTGAGCTCATGTTCGAGCTCTACGAAAACGAAGTCCAGTACACCCACGACCTCTACGACGGAGTCGGCCTGGCCGAGGACGTCAAGAAGTTCCTGCATTACAACGCCAACAAGGCACTGATGAACCTGGGCTACGAAGCCATGTTCCCGGCGTCGGTCACCGACGTGAACCCGGCGATCCTTTCGGCATTGAGCCCGAACGCCGACGAGAACCACGATTTCTTCTCCGGTTCGGGTTCCTCCTACGTGATCGGCAAGGCCGTGAACACGGAAGACGAGGACTGGGACTTCTAGTGACCCATTTCTTGGGTCTGGTGCCCGCAAAAAGTGAACTTTGCTGGGTACTGCTGGAGGCTGATGACTCACAAGGGCTGCAAGTAAAGGCCAGTAAGAAAGTCATGATCCCAAGTTTTGGAAATCGTGAAAGGGAACTGGCGTGGGTATATACCTATGTCCAGGAAACTTTTGAAAACTTTGAAGTCACGTCGATTTGTGTCGTCCAAGGTTCGCTGTCACAGAACGGAACTGAATCTGTCCTGTTCCGCGCGCAAGTAGAAGGTGTGGTGCTCGCGTCACTTGCGTCATTGAAGTTCGAAGTTACCTCCGCAAAGAAGAGGGTGATCGCTACGAGGCTTGGTGTTAAGAAGGGCGCCGATATCTCTATGATTCCGTTATTAATGGAACTCAGAGAGCACCACTCGATGCCGAAGTATCTGGACGAAGCGATGGCTGCTGCATTGATGGCAAACGTATAGGGAGTAACTTGTATACCAAGTTGGAGTTGCTAGGCAAAGGGCATTTTGGCGAGGTCTGGAAAGAATTCGACTCATATACAGATCGTGTCTATGCCACCAAGTACATCCCTTTGGGCCGATCTGGGTTCCAAGATAATCTCGATGAAGCAAAATTGATGGTCGCGAGTGAGTCGAGGTATACGGTAAAGGTGTTCAGCGCATCTCGCTATGGCGACGAGTTCGTGATTCGTACCGAATACATGAAAAATGGAACTGTTGAAAGTGCCTGCGCAGCCGGCCCAGTTCCGATGAAGGAATTCTATTCCTGGTTCCCAGATATCTGTCGTGGTCTAGCGCATTTGCATGGAAAGGGAGTTCTTCATCGGGACATTAAGCCTGCAAACGTGTTGATTGATGCTCAGGGTGATGTAAAACTTGGCGATTTCGGCTTGGCTCTTATGGAAGGCACCCATCCAGAACACGGAAGCATCGCATACACCCCGACTCTGACGCCAGAATCTGATTTTGTGGATTCGCAGGCAGGTGATATTTACGCATTGGGTTGTCTTGCGTATCGAATTTTGAATGGCGAGGACGAATGGCAGAGGCAAATTCGCAGTGTTGCGACGGGTCCGAATCCGGGTTTGGCATTGCGTACTGCGACAAAGGAAGGACGCTTCCCTGACCGACGTGTTTGGCCGCCGTATATTACGGCCAAATTGAAACGGGCTTTGTTGAAATCTCTTAATGTCGATCCTGGTAAGAGGTTTGCATCTTCGATAGAACTGTGTGAAGCGGTTGAAAGATCAATTCCAAAGATTTATTGGAGTTACGACCCGAGTCAAGGTGAATGGGCGGGAGAATCGAAGGATCCACGGGATAAGCGACTTTGGAAGCTGAACGTTGCGAGTGGCAAGGCTGTGGCCAAACGCTCGATCAACGGTTCATCATTCCGTCGAGTGACAAACCTTGGAACTTCGTTGAACGGACTGAACCCGAACGAAGCCATTGAGGCAACGATTCGGGCAATTGAAGCCGCTTAGACAGAAGCAATGAGCACAGAGGACGAGGACTGGGACTTCTAAATCCTGCTTCACCCCCTTTTCCCAAGGGTGCCAGCTTCCCATTCGGAGGCTGGCAGCCTTGTTGCTGCCGCAATCAAATACATCCAGCGTTTGGTCTCTCTACGCCAGGAGGTTTCGTAGTCAACCGCCTTGAAACTACCCGCGGGCGGGGCGCCAACATTCATCTATTCGGGTGGCTTGTCGAATAACACCTAGTCGACGGGAGAACATCATGTTGATACTTGACATCATTCTCATAACGTCTGCCCTGCTCTTTTACACCTTCACCGCCAAAAGCTTTGTCCTGCGGCGAGTACCTTGCAACTACTGGTTGGAGGACACAGGCTGGGCAGCTTTGTGTGCAGCCGCCTCCGGCTCTCCGCTCCGGTCTGCCATGGTGCTGATAGCCAAAGCGATGGGCAGGAGCTCGGAGAACTTCAAGGCCTTCAGCGCGCGGGCGTCGACCTGTGGCAGGCAACGGCTCGGGTCGGTGCGTAGCAAGTCTCGGATCTCTCGAAGGGCGCTGCCCAGCGTCCCGGCCGTCGCATCGCCCCGGAGACCGATCTGCCAGTTGTTGTAGGCACGGGTTTCGTCGAGCAGTTCGGGAGCCACTTCGAGCAGGGCTGACACGAGCACTGCATTGGCTCTGGCGCCCGCCCAGGTCCACCACCGCAACCGTCCGGTGCCCTCTCGGACCAGCACGGTGGTAACGTCCTCAACCCGGTGCGCATATTCCTCGCGGAGCTCCTCGAGCTTCGCCAAGGCGCGCTTGGACAGCAGAACACCGGACAGATCGGCTCCGAGCAAGACCCTCCGGGTCGCGTCGCTGAGCGCGAACAACTCCGGCTGCGGCATGCTCGACCACTTGGAGTCGGCCGCGGTGGGGGACGGTTCCACATAGGCGCGGTGTCGCTTCCAGTCGATGTAGTTCACCTGCCAGGCCCTGCCGCCCAAGGTCAGGAGACGGGGTCCCTCCACCTTCCGTTGGAGCAGCATTGGATCGACCGAGCCGATGTCTTCGCGCCCGTGCAGGATTACCACCTGTGGGTCTGCGGTGAACACGGCCATGAGGTCCCGGTAATGGATCCCGCCGTACTTGCGCTCGGCCTCGGGTCCCATGAACAGCATGCCCTGGTCCGAATCGAGGTGCCCGGTTTCCACCAGCCAGTCGGCGATTTCCTGCCACTGGTCCGCTGTGGCTAGCTCGAGCCCGGAGAACCATTCCTGCCAGGTGGCAGACCCAACCCGCCGCTCTTGCAACGTAAGGCCGAGCAACTGCTGCGCAGCCACGTGCAAGGGCGACGCCGGGGGAACCACCGGCTCGACGTATCCCTCGGACCACAACAGCAAGAGTCCGCAAGCACGAAGGAACTGCGCGTCGTCGGTGGACAGGAACAGCATGTTCCGTGAGGTCCCCGGCCGCCGACCGGTCCGGCCTAGCCGCTGCAGCAAGGAAGCCACAGTCCGTGGGGCGCCGATCTGAACCACCCGGTCGAGGTCGCCTACGTCGATTCCGAGCTCCAGCGTGGACGTGGAGACGATGACGCAATCCCGTGCCTCCGCAAACGCCGTTTCGGCCTGGCGCCGCGCATCGATGGACAGCGAGGAGTGCGACACGAAGGTCGCGGTATGCAACTCGCGCAGTCCTAGGGAAACCTTTTCGACCGTCCGTCGCGAGTCCGCGAACACCAGCCTCTTTTCGCCCTGGTGCAGGGCAGAGATCACTTTCGCGGCATTGAGGTCGCTGCCCACGAAGTCGAGCTGCAGTTCCGGTACAGCCGCAGCCCCGCCATCGGGCGACACTACGGTTGCCCGGACGCCGCGAGCATGGTTGCTTCCCTGCAGCCATTCCAGCAGCTCCGGTGCGTTCCCGACCGTGGCGGAAAGCCCGATGCGCTGGAGCGGCCGGCCCGCCAGCCGCGAGATCCGTTCCAACACCCCCAGCAGGTGCCAGCCGCGGTCGTCTCCCGCGAACGCATGGACCTCGTCCACCACGATCGCACGGACGTCGGCAAACAGGGCGCGCGGGTTGGCCAGGGTGGACACGAGCATCGATTCGAGCGACTCGGGCGTCGTCAGCAGGATGTCCGGTCGCTCGAAAATCTGCCTTTTCCGGGCTCCGGCCGTGGTGTCCCCGTGGCGCACGGAGGCGGTCCGTCCCAGCCATCCGGCATAGGACGCCACCCGAGGCTCCAGGTTGTTCAGCAGCGCCCGCAGCGGGCAGACGTAGAGAACCGACGTCCCGCTCCAGGCCTCGTCGGTCATGCGGGTCAACAGGGGGAACATCACTGCCTCGGTCTTGCCGCCCGCCGTGGGTGCCAGCAAGAGCGCATCATCGCCCCGCAACACCGGCCCGATGGCCTCGGACTGCAGCGGACGGAGGCCACCCCACCCCAGCGTGTTGGCGACGTGGTGCTGGACCACCGCGTTCAGGGCATCGAACCCCGCTGCCGTTGTGCTCACAGGTTTAGTTCGACGTCGTCGGCGGTCGCCGCGAAGCCGCCCGCACCGCCCATGACGGAACCACCGGCGGCGTTGCGTTCCTCCGGGCTCAGCTCCTCCCTGGACAGCGTCAACGCGTAGTGGAGCCGAGGATCGAAGTCCTCGAACTGGTCCACCCGGTCCAGCACGTCGCCGACCAGCTTCTTCAGGAAGATCCGCGGTGCAATGCCGACCTTCCCGCCCAATCCGCCGGCCACGGCCGCGGCCAGATCCGCGATGTAAGCATCGTCCACCAGCAACCTGACACGTTCGGCCCCAGAAGCTCCATCGACGTACAGGTCCCGGACCTTGCCACCCAGCGTCTCCAACGACGCGCGGTCGAATCCCGCCAGCCGGATCTGCACGGCCCGGGGGTTGTCGAAGCGTGCGTCCGTCCCGAAATCGGTGGACAGCCGCTGGGCCAGCGGTGCCAACCGCGGCACCCCGGATGGACCGTCGAAGAACGCCGGCGTCCCGGTCAGCACCAGATACAGCCCCGGGAACCGCCCGGAATCCACCTCGTCCATGAGTTGGCGCAACGCGTTGAGTGCCTTGTCCCGCACGTCGGAGCGCATCCGCTGCAGCGTCTCCACCTCGTCGAGCACCACCAGCAGGCCAGGGTGCCCGGCATCGCGCAGGATCAACAGCAGCCCCTGCAGGAACCCCAAGGCCCCGAAGTGATCCAGATCCCCACGCACACCCGCCCCGCGCTTGGCCGCGGCCCCCACGTGCGGCTGCCCGCCGAGCCAGGCCGCCAACCCGTCAGCGGTCGCCGCATCGCCCGCGGCCACTGCGGACCGGTAACCGCGCAGCGCCTGGGCAAACGCCGGCGTCTTCGAGCTGACCTCCGCCAGGCGCCGGTCCAACAGCTCGTCCGTGGCTGCAGCCAAGGCCTCGGGAGTACCCGAGCCCAAGGAAGGATCGGCCGCAATCGCATCGTCCTCAAGGGTGAACAACCACGCATCCAACACGGACCGGAACGCGCTGGGCGCCACGGACGCGGTCCGCAGCGATTCGGTGATCCTGCGGTAGACGGTCTCCAGCTTGTGCAGCGGCGTCTCGGTCTCGGAGATCTGCACCTCGGCGGCGGCGAACCCCCGCTGGAGGGCCTTCTCCGCGAGATGGCGCGTGTAAAACGTCTTGCCGGTGCCGTACTCGCCACGGACCGCCTTGACCACGGCACCACCGCCGGCGACGGTGTCCAGCTCCTCCGCGACGGCCTGCTGGAACCGGTCCAGACCGACGGCGAGCAGGTCCAACCCGTTGGCCGGGACGGTGCCGCGTCGCAGGGCGTCGATGACCTCGCGGCGCCGGCGGGGTGAGACCTCAGCCACGCTTCTTCACCTCAAACTGCTCGGTGAGCAGCTGTGTGTCCAAGACCAGGAAGGCACCGTCGGCGCCAGCGGGGCTTCGTGTTTCCGGGCCACCGCGACGACATCGCGGCGGACCTCGACGGGATAGTGCTTGGGCACCGGAACATCCTTCCTGCGAGGAATGAATCCTCTCAAGTCAGGAGTCAACTAAACCCGGGGCAGTCCCATTACCTGTTCTCACCTGACAGTCCCGGGAAGTCCCCTCAGTCGTCTTCCCTGTCGTTGTCTTCACCTTCGAAGTGCCGCACTGTGATGCCGAACTGGATGCGGTTCCTGTCGAGGGCGTCTTCGAGGCGTTCGTACAGGTCTGGGCGAATTATAAGGTCCCCGCCGTGGACCGCCGGCGTAAGAGGGGTGTAGCTGCCGTCATGGATGAGGAATCCGCGCCAGTTGCGTCCCACCAGAGCTGGTCCTTCGCCGTCAACGAGGCAGTGGCGAACTGTCGGAGACTCTGGACGCAGGTCGAGAAATGCCACGAGTTCGAGTCGGGGCACGAGAGTGAACGGGTGAAGTCCAACGCCGCGGTCGCGGTGGGGTGCGCTCCGCTGGCCTTGGTAGTCGGCGATCGTGGTCAACGGTCCTTGGAAATCCCCAAAGATTTCTGCGGCTGAAGCCGGGTCAACACCCGGGAGTAGGTGGTCGTACGGGGCCAGCCAGACGTTTGGTGGGTTGGTTCCGACGGGCATCGAATCGATCGAAATGGACGCGTCGGTTACCTCAAGGCCAGTTGAGATGAGTAGTTGTCGGCGTGGCTGTTTGGGGTAAGTGCTGGCCAAAGTGGCCTGCCGTTCGAACATGCCGATTTGAACCCAGTCACTGTATGGCTTCTCTGCGACACGGATAGGCCCTGCATCTTGTCCTGTGAGGCTGCGTGTCCGCTCGAGTTCGACAGCGGTTGGCGGCGGCCATTCGTCCTCGTCGTCCTGCCACGGAATGGGCGTCAGGGAACGCGTCAGAAGCTGGTGGCGGGTTGCCGGACGCGGAACGCGCGACGATTCTTCGAGGAGTGCCCATCTGGCCGAAGGGGCAAGCGAGAAAGCGTACCCGGCTTCAAACCTCCGGGCATCGGCTGTCAGGAAGCCTACACGGGCACGTGCTGCACTAATTCCAGCTGCTGCCCATTGGATGGCGTTCTCTATTTCTTCTTCATCGTTGAAGTAGGCATCGGGGATACTTTGCGACGATGGCGAGCGGAGCTGGCCGATCTGTTCGCTGGAGCGCTGTTCGATGGTTTCGACTCGGTCGACCAGATTTTGGATCACGGCTTCGCGCACGCCGGGGGGATCGTTGGCGTCCGCGAGGCGATCGTTCAGGAATAGGCGGACAAGCCCCTCGACCTGCCCTCGGGGGATGTTCCGGGTCATTCTGCTTCTTCTTCGTACTCGCGGACGAGGGCTTGGAAAGCGGTGCTGACGGACAATGCCGGCATTGTGGCTGGCGGTTCCGGCACGGGGCGTCCGTGGGTGTCGAGAATTTGGCCTGCTAGTGCTCGGACGGACAGGTTGTCGCTCGCCGCGAGTTGGGTGAGTTCCGCGGCGAGGTCGTCTCCGAGATCCCCCTTCGATACATTCACGCGCACAGTTTCGAGTAGCCACGTGCTACGACCTGCGTCCAGATTTTTGCGGAGTATGTATGAGAGCGCACTTTGGGCAACCTTCGGACGGACGGCGAGGAGGAACTGGGTAGCGACCAAGGCGAGTCGGATCGATTCCCGCGCGGCATGGCAGATGGTTGCTAGCGCCAGTGTTGCGATAGCAACGTTGAGGTCGTCGGTCGAGTCGGGCACTGGCGTGGGGTGGTAGACGTGCGTGCCTGTTTCGGCACTCCCGGGGAGACGGTGACTGATGATGTCGAAGGCCGCGTCCCAGCAGTCGGAGGCGGTGCCTCCGGGGCTGGTCGTGGGCTGCACGGCGAATGCTGTGATGATGCCTTGGCTGCTTCCGTATGAACCGTAGGATGCGGCGGCGACACGGTTGGTGACCGCTGCGGCGAGGGCGCGTTCGGCGGTGTCGGGGGCAAGCTTATGGGCCTGCTCCCATAGTGCTCGGCGTTCCCGGCCGGCGAACTGTCGCCAGCCTCCGCCGCCTCGGATGCGCTGGTATGCGGTGACGAGGCAGTAGCTGGCGACCTCGACGACCGCTGTGTCGCCGTAAGCGTAGGCGGCAAGACCCTGTCCAAGGTCGGCGAAGATGTCGTTTCGGGAGAACGTGGAAATCTCGCGGGCGATGTCGTCGATGAGGGCAATTCCGGCGGGGGCCCCTTCGGCCAGTGTCGTTTCGAGAATGCGGAAGCCAATTGCATTGGTGGCTGCGTCGATGTCCCATGTGGCGGGCTCGTCTTGGTAGCGATCCTTGTCGATTGCGTGGGCGATGCTGATCGCGCCTGCGCGTCCTTCGGGCGCCTCGGGACGTTGAGCTGCAGTGAGGCGCTTGAAGAGTGCGTGTGGATCTGGCGCCTGTTCCGCCGGGAGGAACGAGCCTTGGTCTTCCCGGTCTGGCCTCGCTGCTCGAAGGTCAAACTCGGGGCCACCTAGATCCATCACAGCTTGGACGAGCGCCTGGTCTACGGCGTCTTTGGACTGGTTGCGCGAGTATTGCATCGGCTGGTTGTCGTACGACGCAGCGATGTTGTTAACGAGGACGCTGAGCATCGTGTCGCCGGGTTGGCTAGTCCCTCGCTCAGGTGCCAGGCGGCTGAGGATTTCCAGATCGACCGTAGGCGATCGCCAGGCGATGCTCGTGGTGAGCCGCAGTGCGGCGAGGACGGCCGGGTCTGCTGTCGCGCTGTGGTTCTGCAGCAGGCGTGTCTGCGCTGCTTCTGCTCGGGCGTCTTCGAATCCGATGGTGTCGAGATAGAGGTCAGCGGCGTCGCATGCTGCAGCAACTGGGTCGACAGATGCGGCGATCTCCCACCATTGAGTTACGTAGTGCGATGTATCACGGCCGTCGGTGTGCTGCCGTACGAGGTAGACCAGGTCGACGAGTTTGGCCAGTCGGGCTCGTGCCTCCGTCGGGTCTTCGATGTCTTCGATGCTTGCGACGATCTCGGAGAGCGTGGGGTCTTTATGGCCGCCGTAGCTTGAGAGCAAATTGGCAGCCCGGTTCCAGCACTCGCGTGCTTCGTCGGTTGCTCCTGCTGCGATGCAGATGCGGGCGATCTCAAGTTCGAATGCAGCTTGCTGGCTGTATCCGGTGTGGTCGTCGTTGCGACGTTCACGGACGACGGCGAGGAGGGCATGGACGGCACCGATGCCGATGTGGTGGGAGACTCGTCCGAGGATCGAGAGTAGATCATTGGTGGTCAGCGGACCGTTCTCGCCGAGACCGAGATTAGTGGTCGTTGTTGTGCCATCGGCTATGGCAATGAGGTGGTCGAGGACGGTATCAAGATCTGTTTCTCTCACGACGGTGAGGGAATTCTCGATCACCTGGTGGATCAGGGGATGAATGAAGTACAGATCGCATGCTCGCGGCTTGCCGATGAAAGGCTTGGCCTCGGCGACGAGCTCAGCAAGTGCGACGACAACCACGGTTGATGCGGCTTGGGGTGTTGAGGTGCCGGCTCGGACATCCTCTGCGATTCCCATAGTCGTGACTGTGTAGCGGAGCCATGCCCGGTAGAACCCGACGCCGGACAACTTTGCGCCGGCCCTGAGCACAAGGGCTGGGTCGATGGCCTGCGCGAGTGTGAGGAGAGCGTGCCACCTGCTGACTAACGGTTCGTCGGCGGTCCTCGCTTCAAGAATGGTGTCCGTGACGGCATTCAGTTCTGCTTCGAGATCCGCAATTCCAAGTCCCGCAAGGACATCCTGTGGTGCGACACCATGGAAGAGGTACCCGATGGTGTCGAGCGTCGGATCCAATTCCCATGCTTGGCACGCTAGGTCATGCGGGCCGGGGAGCCCGATGATACCATTTGCGGCGAGGTCGGCGAGGGTCAAGTAAGTCTCGGCGGCGTTGGCCGGGTCGGTCATGGCTGCAGCGACTTGGGGCATGTAGTCCGAGGGCAGTCCTGCCGTAAACGTTTCTACGAGATCGGACAAGGACGCGTCGTGCTCGCCCTCTAGGTACTCGGCGACTTTGGGAATGAGGGAAGGGCCGACGTCTTGTCGTTGGGTGCGGAGTCGAAGCGCTCCGCGTTGGGCGGCCAGTTGGAGGGTTCCGTCGCGGTCGGAGGAGTAGCTGCTCCCTTCGGTCTTGCGCTGTGTCTCCCACCCTTCGATGTACGCCTTCCAGGGTGCGGCAGCGCCGGCTCGGTCGACAGCGTCGCTGATGCGGAGGCCCCATCGCGGAGGGAACGTGGCACGCCCGTTGTAAACAAGGCGTTCCGCAACGATCTCGGCACCGAGGATGTTCACGATTACGTCGGCATAGTCGGTTACCGTGTCGGCGAGGGCGTCGTTCTGGTACGTGTCGATGGCTTTGCGGACTTCGATGCAAGTGACTAGGGTCGGCCAGTCGAGGCGCGATTCGGCATTGCGTGAGATAACGCAGAGGGCTCGTTGAAGCGCTTCTGGGGAGTGGAACTGCCGGATTCCGTCTGCCACGAAGTGTGGACCGACCAGCGCCTTGAGCTGGTCGTACTCGCCGAGGTTCGCGAGAAGGTCGGGGAGGTGACGGAAGGCTCGGGAGTCGATAAGGAAGCCGCGACCTTCGAGCCACCTCGCGATGCTCTGTCGGATGGAGGTCGCGATCTCGTGGTCGATGTTGCGGAGGATATGCCGCGAGAAGCTCTCATGGTGGAGGCGCAGCCCGCCGAGCCCCTTCTGGGTGTTGAGGACTGGGGCCAGCGTCTGGAGGGCGGGAATAACAATGGCTTTGATGGGTGAGCCGAGAAGCTCCGCCAGTTCGTCAGGGGTGAGCGAGAAGTCGCACAGCGCGAGCGTATCGGTGGCGAATCGTTGGTCAAGGGTCATCGCGTCGCGCAGGTAGTCGTAGTACGCCTCGACCGTTGGAGCCGTGTCGGGGACCAGTTCTAGACGATGGATGAGTTCGTTGACTGTGAGCGGCGCCGGGGTATCGTCAAGAGGTGATGCGCCAAGTGCGAGCCTACACAGGTAGGTCGCGTAGAGCGCGTTGCCGTTGGAACGCTCGTGGACCAATGTGACGATGGTGTCCTCGTCAGACGACTCGACGGGTCTGCTGCCGTCAGGCGATTCAAGCAGGCCATGCTTGGCGGTGAGCGCCTGGATCTCCTCCCGAGACATCGGCAGCATCTGGACTGGCCCGGATGCGGGGACAGCTGGCTGGAGGTGGGTTCCGGGCTGGCTTGCGACGAGTAGACAGACGCCAGCGGGGAGGTTGAGGGCGGCAAGCTCCTCGACCAGAAGACGTGATGGGTCTTTCTGCTGGTTGGTGCTGCGTCCGACGACTCGGTCGACGTGGTCGAGGCCGTCGACGACGAGGAGGACTGGTTTGTCAGGGTGGATTTCGCGGCAGTTCTCGAGTGCCGATTCGAGTGCTTCCGTGCTCGTCGCGAACTTGGGGCGCAGGTTTTTGGTTGCTTCGGGGACCGCTTGTCCAAGCTGGTCGAGGAGACTACCGATGACGACTTCGGTCAAGACTCGATCCTGTAGGTGGTCGTCGCTTGAGCCGAGCCAGCAGTGGTGGCGTGCGACTGTCCAGGCGTTGTCTCGGTAGCGATTTGTAAGCTCTTCGCACAGCCACGATTTCCCGACGCCTGGCTCGCCTACAACGACTACTCGTCCTCCACCGGTCACTGTGCTGTCGATGTGTTTGCTGACCTCTGTCGTTGCTCCGACGCGAGCAACGGCGACTTCAGTCTCGATGGGGTGTCCTGCGGTGACGGCTCCGAAATCGACGCGCAGCCCCAGTCGCGGCTCGATGAGGTCTCGTCGGACGACACCGGTCTCGACTACTCGCGCAGATGTTGCTGCTTGAACGAGTGCGTGTGCCGCGAATTCGGGAGTGATGTCAGCATTAGGCGTGCGTCCTGCCCCAAGATCTTCGATGACGCGCCGGAGGAGGGCGCGTTCGGCAGTGCCCGGGTCAGCGAAGCTAATGGTTGAGGACGGCGCACCCGTGTCGACGATGAGGCAGCTGCAAGCGCGACGGAGGTCGTTGTCGCTGAGATGCTTGACCAGTTCGGCCCAAGGCTTGCTGGCGCGCAGCGCGGCGGGATCGAACCGGTACTTCGCCGTTGTGATGCCCGGGAGCGGGTCGGCAGGCCGGTCGGACGGGTCAAAGGGCAACAATACGACTGCGAGAGAGTCGTCGGGTTCTTGGTCTCGGACGACGATTCGGTATGTGGTGGCTGGGGACGTCGTTAGGTCCTCTAAGAGGGAGTCGAGGATCTTATTGAGCTTAAGGTTTCTGCCGTCTTGAGTGAACGTCTCTTTCGAGAGCTGACGGTCTGTAGTTGTGTGCTTGATTTGCAGGCGGCACCGGGTCTTATCCGCGTATGTGATATTGATGTCGTCAAACCGATCTGCATCGAACCCCTTAGTGTCGACGGTGATGGTCTCCGCGACGCCGAGGACGAGGTCGACTAGGGCGACTGCGGTGATTAGGTCCTGGTAGAAGTAGCCGTGGTGGGTAGGACCGAGACTCATCGCGTTGTGTCCGCCCCTTTACTTCCGCTCGTTGGTACGCTCATTCGGAACGCCCTGTTGCGCGCGATTCTGGCACGCCCGACGGAACAAAACTATATAGCGTCAGCGGTCGGTCCGAGCGATTGTTGCCGGAGCCCTGCGCCCGTATGGTGATCTGATACAGGGTCTAGGAGAATTTGTTTCATGTCAGGTCGTCGTAGTTTCACCGAAGAGTTCAAGGCCGGGGCCCTTGACCTCGTTGTTTCCTCGGATTTGGGTATCAAGGAAGGGACCCTGGGCAATTGGATGAGGACGGGGAAGGCCGAGCACCCGGACGCCTGGACTGACGAGCCGGGCCCGGTGGAGTGGGCCAAGTACAAGGCCCTGCAGGCCGAGAACACCGCGTTGAAGAAGGAAAACGAATTCCTGGGAAACGCCAGCGCCTTCTTTGCCGCGAAGCATCCGTGGCGGACTACTTCGCTTTCATGTGGCAACAGAAGGCCAACTTCGCGATCGCGTGGATGTGCCGGAGGCTCGGGGTTTCCCGGGCCTCGTATTACCGTTGGGCGCGCCCGGCCGGACTCACACCGACCGCATCCCGGCACGCGGAGCTCAGCGTGGCCGTCCAAAGGAATTCGAGAACAACGACCAGATGGCCGGGCGAGACCAGTTGACCAAGATCCTCAAGGGCCAGGGCATCAAGATCGCGGCGGGGACCGTGGGGTGCATCATGAACGAGTACGGGCTGAAATCCCGGCGCATGCGGGCCTGGAAGAAAACCGCGGTGAACGATCCGGAAGCGCGGACCGAACACATCAGGAACCACATGCTCGACGAGCACGGAAAACGCGATTTCACCGCCGTGGTTCCCGGGACCCGGCTGGTGGGTGACATCACTACCTCAAGACCGGCTCCGGGTGGCTGTATTTGGCCACGGTGATCGATTTGGCCACGCGCATGGTGGTCGGCTGGTCCATGGCCTCAAACATGCACACGCCGTTGATCATTGACGCGATGGCCATGGCCCGGACCCACGGGCGGCTGCATCCCGACGGGGTCATTTTCCACTCAGACAGGGGATCTCGATACACCTCGGGCGATTTCCAGAAATGGTGCGCCGGGAACAAGGTCACCCAGTCCATGGGATTGACCGGTGTTTGCTGGGACAATTCCGTGGTCGAAAACTTCTTTTCCCACCTCAAGACCGAGATGTATCACCACTACGACTTTCCGAACCACTTGTCGGCACGGACGGCAGTGATGGAATAAATCGAGTCTTGGTACAACAGTCGCCGGCCGCACAGCAACAACCAAGGTCTGCCGCCGGCAAGAGCCCTGGCCGAATACCGGAACCAGCCCACGCCGATTGCGGCGTAAGAAGAAAATCAATCAAGCTGTCTCAAAAACTTGACGAGCGCAATTGTTGACGCACTTGATAGGTGGCACAGAATCCGGCCTTTCCTGACCAGAGAACGTTGCACCGAGTGCAAGACATGGTCAACTTTCTACCTTGACCGAATTCATGATTCAGACGTCAAGCTAAAGAGTCTCGAGCACGGTCACGTGATTACAGCAAATGCCCAAGTCGTAAAAGCTCTGAAGACAGTTGGATATCTGCCGGCAAATCAGTAGGGGGCAGAGGATTCCTCCCTCCAATGGTGCGCAGTACCTGGTGGCTGTGCTCAAGCTGGTGGCCGTAGTGAAGCATCCCGTGGATTATGCCGCCCATAAACCGCAGGCATGATTCCCGGTTCATGGTCTCGTCACAGTGTGAAGACACGAGAACGAAACACACATAACGGTTAGAGCCTGAACTGCTTGGTAACCTAAGGGAAACCTTGCGCGACGTCATTAGGTGTTGATCGTACGGTGGTGCCCCTCGAAGAGGCCACGGGCTAGAGCTGGTACGAAAGAAGATAGGGTCACATTGGCAGCGCTAAACAACTCCACAGAGTCAACTCCCGGCAAAGATCCCACATTGTTGCCAACGCCCTCATTGTCGCCCGATGAGTTTGAAGATTTTACGGAACGCCTGTTAAGTGCACATCGTGCCTGCGTAGGAGACTTGCGTCACGTAAGTCGCGTTGATCGGTGGGGGCGCAAGGGAGACAAACAAGACGGCATCGACTTCGAAGGCGAATGGAGTGACGGTAGCTCCTCTGCTTGGCAGTGCAAACGATACGACAATTTGACTGCAGCCCAAGTTAAAAAGTTTGTTGGAGAATGCACCTTCGAGGCCGACGAATATTACCTAGTCTATTCGGGTGAAGCTTCACGTAACGCTCGGCTCGAGATGGCAAAGCATGAGAATTGGGAGCTGATAGACCGTCGAGGTTTGGGACGGCTGTTGGACGATTTGCCATTGCATAGGAAACGTCAGGTGCTCGACGATACCTGGGGAACAGCGATGAGAAAGCAACTTCTCAAAGTTCCCGGCGAAGATGCTTTTCTAACAATCTCCGCGTTCCGGTCAACTAGGTTAGATCCGCTGAGTTTGTTGAATGACTGTGGGCCACTTATCGGCCGTACCACCGAGCTTTCGGCGTTGTCCGACGCTCTGGACCCTGCTAACGAATCAACACTGGTGACCCTGGTGACTGGTCCTGGGGGTCGCGGAAAGTCTCGTTTGCTAGCTGAAGCACTAAGTACCTTTAGCGAGGCCAAGCCTCAAATTCCTGTCCTTTGTCTGTCGCTGGGGCGTCAAATCGATCAACAGGCGCTTCAGGAGCTACCGCATACGCCATCGATCTTGGTAATCGATGACGCGCATCGAGATCCGTCGGCGCTGGGGCCGCTATTTCAGTACTTACGAAGTACTCCTGGAACGAAATTGATCTTAGGATCCCGAAATACTGGTCGAGACTTGATCCGGGCAGAAATTGCGCGCTTTGGAATCAGGACACAGCAAGTCGAACAGATTGATGTTGGGGAACTTAGCGCAGCGGAGACGCGGAGATTGGTCATCAGTTTGGCCGACGGCCTCGGACTCTCTTACTCTGCAATCACTCACTTTACTAAGGAAGCAAGAGACAGTCCGCTCATCGCGGTACTCGCTCTAAACATGATTCGACGTGGTGAGCTTGACGGTCCGTTGGCGTTTGCCCCAGGTCTCCGCCAAGAGGTTATGAACAAATATCAAACCGTATTGGCCGGGAACATTGATGGTTTTCAAAGCGAAACGGTCCGACGCTTTCTGGCAGTCTACGCAGCGATCGGACCTGTTGATGCGAATAGTCAGCAATCAGTCGAACTGATCTCTAGTTTTTGTGGGTTGCGGAATCAAGAATTTTTGAGGTTGAGAAACGCGCTGCATGAGCGGGGCGTCCTTGTGAGTAGAAGTGACAAGACAAGGATTGTCCCCGATATTCTGGCAGATCAAATACTCGAGCGTGAGAGTGCCATCGGCGGGGACGCTACCGGTTTTGCTGACGAACTTTGGGAACATTTCTCTGCCAGCCATGGCATTCGACTCGTTGAAACCCTGGCCGAATTGGACTGGCGGCTCCGCAGCCAAAATGGGCCCTCTATTATTGCTCCAATTTGGAGAGACATTCGAGACGAACTCAACCACGCCTCACCTGCAGGTCTCCGTAACGCAATAAAGGATCTGGTGCCGCTCAGCTATACGCAGCCCCACGCACTCTTCGCCTTCCTTGATCAAATACATGCACTCCTTGCTGGTTCGTTGGTTCCAGCCGCAAGCGAGAATGCCTCGAAGCAATTTGGGTTTGTCCGCGATGACAGTGCTTGGTTAGAAGCTTTCGGAAGTGCACAACCTTCCGCAGAAACCGTAGCGTACGAGCTTGCTAAACCCTATGCATCCTGCGCCGTCAACGCGCCCGACCTATTGGAGCCGGTTATGGATGCGTTATGGAGACTGAGTCGGGTGGATCCTCGACTGCCGAACCAACACAATGACCATCCGGAGAATGTTGTTGGAGAAGTTATTGTCAATTTCGGTGAACTAGCGGATGCTTCATTTCCGGAGCGGATAGTAGGTTGCGTAGATAAGTGGCTCAGCCAGGATTCTCACCCAGAGGATAGGACCACGCCACTGTTCGCGCTGCGCCCATTGTTCAGGAAAGACGGACAACGGTACGTCCTTGAAAGCCCAAGAAACATTGCCATTCGACCTTACTTTATCGACGCTTTGGCTCATAGGCCAGCGCGAGCACAGGCAAGGGATCTACTGATTCGTGAATCCTTGGGTCGAGATTTGCGCAGGATTGGCATATCCATCGAAATCCTCGGAAGCTCCTTGTCAGACCCACGAGGGTCATTCGGTCGGCTGCCCAGCGAAGAGACACTGCAAGGCTGGGAACCAGAAAAGCTGGTTACGCTCGCGGGCCTAGCTAAGATCTCGGCTGAAACAAGAAGCGCTGTAGTCAGACGATGCATCCGACATGAAGTTGAATGGACGGCCAGCTACTCAAAATCCATCGAGGCAAAGTGGGCTGCTTGGAACCTAATCTCCAACATTGACGAAATCTTGGAAGATGACCTGGCAGAAAGTTTGTTGAATAGATACACCATGTTCTTTTCCCTCCGCGGGAAATTGATGCAAACCTTCGAGGAATTCAGTGACAGCCAGGATTCCAAGAACGCCAAGGAGCTTCTGCCATTCGAGGACGAGATGGAGGAAGGCTTGGCAAAAATCGCTCGCCGAGACTTTGAGATCGACAGCCGGAGAGCCCAGGTTACCCGCAGCCTATTCGAAAACTCCACAGTTTCTACCGCACTCGATACGATCGAGGAGTGTTGCGTGGAAATTCTCAACGTGAATCCTAGAGATGGCTATGTTTCAGGTTTGCAGCCACTTGCGTCCGAGATAGTTTCGGTCTATCCGACGCTCGTTCCGGAAATGGTATCTAACATTCTAGGCAGAGTCGACGGACCGCTTGACGAGATCATGCCCATTGTCCTCAACGCGTGGGCCGCACTAGATGAAAAATCGTTACATTCGTGGCTGGAAAATCTCTCCACGTACCGAACAAGGATTAGAGCCGAAGTGGCTAAAGCCTTCGAACAGTATGGATGGACCGATCTAGGAATTTCGTTCGAGGAAATACACTCCATTGGCTGCAAAGACGATGATCCGGACGTTGCAGCTCGCTTTGTCGCCGGTAGCCATAGGCTACTTAGGCGCAATCCAGTCGATACGGCTAGAAGACTCCTGGAAGCAGGAGCTACCAAAATCGTTTTGGCTGAGCTAATGAATAGGGCTTCTGAATATGACGGGATCGGATGGGGGCTGAGCCTCGGTGATAGCGAAGCCGTTGCCGTTTTGTCCCTGATTGAGAAATCGAATATAAACGCTTACGCGGTTCAAAGTATTATGACTGGCATAGCGGACCGGCATCCAAGGCTCGTTCTTGACGCACTATTGAGGACTTTCACGACACCAGATCATATTACTTCAACGTTTGATGGCCTTGCTGCTGTCTATGACCGCGAGGCCGTAATGCTTGTTGCCTGGCTACTTGAGAAAATCGACGACTTTGATCAAGACGAACTCGAAGTTGCAGGTTTGGCTAGGGTCGTTGCCTTAGTTGTACATGATGGAATTACTCATGACCAGCAGCATGAGATCGAAGTCGCATTAGATACTATGCCCGGAACGAAAATTTCGGGTGTCCTGGACTGTCTAAACGAACTGCCGATTTGGCCCTTGAGGCGCCCGACGCTAGTCGCCTCATTTATCGCCCAGGCTAAGGCCACCGGAGACATCGAGTCCGTGCAGGATAAAATTTCGTCGGCCATGAGGATCTCGTCATTCGGGTTCATTAACGGAGAATCGGATGAACTTGAGCATGCATTTCAACTGGCTACAAAGGCCGCTGCGGATTGTGAGGACGCTGCTCTTCGAGATCTATACGTTGAGGCCTCAGAGCAAGTCAGAGATACCATGCTCGCGCTAGCCCGCGATGACGAGGAAGACGACGACTAGGAATTCAAGTAGTTCGTTGCTCGCATACTGAACCATCCGGGAAGTCATGCCGCCGCTATATGGGTGGCATGATTTCCCGGACGGTTCAGGGTGTACTGGTTTCGGTTGGTTACTTAGACGATCGTAGGCACCGGAGGAATCGTGAGTTGAGTCTCACCGCTCTGATCGTCGTCGAAAGTCGAGTGAGGTTCTGTAGGGACCGGAGCTATGACTCTTGCCTACGACAACGGGGAAGTGTTAGCTTCCCCATAGACGGATTTTTCTAGTTATTCTCTCCGAGCGGCTCATGCGAACGGACTTTGGCCGTGGTTAGTTCTTAGGCATCTTTGTGGAAAGGAATGTCGTGGCCGAATCAATTGAAGACTGGTTTCTCGAGCACGCAGACACCTCAATGGGCGACTCGCCGGACTACGAGTATGTTGAGCCGCAGTGGCCTTATGGCGAAAAAGACTAAGAAAATCTGCCAATAGGCCCTGACCGTCAGGGCTTGCGCTTAGGCCTGGTGCCCCAGCGGTGGGTGTGCCAGGCCTCGTGGGTGAGGCGCCTGAGGATGATGACGCTGTTGGCGAGGTGCGATCATGGCGTTGATGATCAGGGCTTTGCGTTCGGTGCAGACCAGCAGCTTCTTGAAGCCTCGGGTGTGCCAGGCGTTGGTCCACTCAACCACCCAGCGGGCCGGCCTGGAGCGTTTCGCCCTTGGCGCCGTTCACCCCTTCGCACCCGAGTTTGGTGGGCGGGGTGCGGGTCTTGCCGCTGTCGTAGCCGGCGTCCAGGTGCACGGTGGCCCGCTGTGGCAGGTGGAAGCCGAAGCATGAGAGCTTCTCCAGGGTGGAACGCGGCAGCGGGGAGTCGCGCCGTTCATCACCGTTGTTCCAGAAAAGATGCCAACTAGTTTGGAAAATTCGGAGGATGCTCGCGCGGCAAGATCCCCGTGAATTGGGGCGACAAGTAGATGGAAACTTGCCAAGTAGCTTGGATTCTCACAAACGGGAAGCTGGCGCCCTTGTCTTTGCCCCGCTGCTCGCGGGTCGGCGCCATTCTGGTTTGCAACGGGTGCGCGAATGCGCTCGACTGCTAGTTCATCCCCGACCCAGCTGCCGCCGCGGCGTAGTTCGGTGTCAGCGCCGAAAATGCGCAAAGCCAGCCGGAAGACCGGCGAACGAAGGTTTCCGTCACCCACTCATCTGCAACGAATGGCGACCTTGCCACATGCCTTTGTTGGTGCCATGGGCCAACACCACGGCCACGTCGCCGTAGACCCTTGCCTCGAGGACTTCGAAGACCATCTCTGAATGCGTGAGATTTCCTGACTCGACAGCGGAGAGGAACCCTGCCCGTTTTCCAGGACGGCCTTCGGGAGTGAGCATGGTCCAGTCCGGTTCGGCAAAGGACCCGATCCGAGTTGCATCGTTTGCCACGATGGCTTCGGCCCACCGATCGAGAAGTTCTTGGAATGATGCGAGAGTGTCTTTTTCCATGTGGACAGTATGGGCTCACGGCCAGTGGCAGCCAATGAACGAAGCAGGATTCGCGCGGTGGAGTAACACCTCGAATGCCCGCGGGCGATGCCCTTGGACGGGGAAGGCAAGAACTCAGTGACCCAAGACTTGCCCGCGAGGCGCGACGCCACCGCATGGACATGCGGAAAGCGGCTCCCGGAAGACTAACTTTTGGAAACCGCTCAATCCTGGCCCTTGGATCGATCACCGCGCGGCATCCGGATCCTCGGGGGCGTCGTCCCGGCGCTCGCGAATCAGCTCCTTGTTGCGCAGCAATCGAAGCGAGGTGACCAGCAGCAGGCCACCAAGAATATTGAACAGCAACGTGTAGCCAAACCAACCCAGCCAATCCAGGTAATCCACCTGGACACCGGCATGGATGGCCCCGAAAATCAGCAGTGAATCCAGGATGGAGTGGAACAGCTGCAGCCCGGCGAGCAGGAAGCCACAGGCCACGGCCACCGCCATTTTTGCCACGTCCGAGTCAGCGCCCTGCTGCATGCGTGTCATCAGCGTGATAGTGCTTCCGCCCAACACCGCCAGACATACCGACTGCCAGCTGAACCCGGCCTCCACGAAATGCCGGGCAGCGGTTTCCAGTTCGGGCGTCCATTGGGGGAACGCCTGCACCACGATCCACATGAAGGCCCAGCCGCCGATGAGGTTCATCAGCAGCGTTCCGCCCCAAAGCTTGGCGAGCTGTCCGAGGCTGGCCTCCTTGGAGGCCACCGCCGCGATTGGCACCAGGAAACCCTCGGTGAACAGCTCGCTCTTGGCAAGCAGCAGGGCTATGAGCCCAATGCCGAAGGCAAGCCCTGCCAACAGGTGGTTGTGGGTCTCGTGCAGCACCGCCAGATAGGCCATGACGCCTATGCCGACTTCCATACCGCCAAACGTCCCGGTGACCAACACCGTTGTCCATGACCTTGCCAGGCGTTGGGCGCCCTCCTCGACTATTCGGTCGAAGGTTTCCTCGATTTCCTCTTCCACCGGGGCATCGTTGTCCCCGAGCTGCCGCCGACGCTCGTCACCGCTCATCGTGTCCGCCTTTCAGCTGGTTAAAGGTGTTGAATTCCCTGCTGTCCATCGGAAACCTGCCGGGGTTGGACCCCGGTGGAGTGCGCCCCGTGAAGCGCCCCGCTGATCGCCGGCCGGTTTGAGACCACACTAACGGCTCAGGCGGCCTCGTCGGGGGTAATTGATGGAAGTCATTTCCCGTCCGATGTGTACCGTGGGGCCGCATGGCCGCCCGGGCCGGGCGGTCTAGGAAACGGCAGCATTTTTCTTGGCCGGCCGCGCACGGACATGCATGCGTTCGCCCTGCGGGCCGAAAAGGCTGAGGAACTCCACGCCCTGCGTGTCAGCCAGGCCAAACCAGTGCGGGGTGTGAGTATCGAATTCGGCTGCCTCGCCGGCAGGCAATACCAAGTCGTGGTCCCCGAGCCGCAGCCTCAGGTTCCCCTTGAGGACGTAGAGCCATTCGTAACCTTCGTGGGTCGCCAGCTCGGGGTCGGCAACCGGCTTGCCGCCCGGAATCACGTGCTTGAACGCCTGCAGTCCGCCGCCCGACCCGCGGCTCAGGGGCAGGATTGTCATGCCATGCCGGGCAATTGGCCTGATGTGGATGCGCGGGTCCCCGGTTGCAGGGGCTCCCACCAAATCGTCCAGGGGAACGCCGTGCGCGCGAGCCAGTGGCAGAAGTTGCTCCAGGGTGGGTCGGCGCTGGCCGGATTCCAGGCGCGAGAGGGTGCTCACTGATATTCCGGTTCGCGCGGAGAGCTCTTGCAAGGTGGAGTTGCTGCTGGTCCGCAAGCTGCGCAGACGGGGGCCAACTTGTGCGAGGGTGCTTTCCAATTCCTGTTCCATGGCCCCAGTTTGCCACATCAGCAAAAAAGATTGCCATAGTTTGGAACATGGCCAGATGATGGTGGTGCACGGGCAATCGCCTGTGAAACAAGACCAAGGAGCATGAACCATGAAAACGACACCGGATGCATGTGATGTGGCCATCATTGGCGGGGGAGCGGCGGGACTGGCAGCGGCCCAGGCTCTGGGACGCTCGCGCCGCAGCGTCGTCGTCATCGATGCGGGCGAACCGCGCAACGCCCCGGCCGCGGGCGTGCACAACTTCCTCACGCGCGACGGACTGCCGCCGCGCGAGCTGCTCGCCCTCGGCCGGGCGGAAGCGGAGGGCTACGGTGTCCGATTCCGCGACGCCCGTGCGACGGCAACCCGCCGCGATGACGCCGGGTTCGGAATCGAGCTGGACGACGGTCGGCAGCTCCTCTCGCGGCGCATCATCCTTGCCTCCGGCGTCAGCGACGAGCTCCCCGAGGTCGCGGGGCTGGCGGCGTACTGGGGCAAGAATGCGCTGCACTGCCCCTATTGCCACGGCTGGGAGGTCAGGGACCGGGACATCGCAGTGCTGGACAGCGCCTTTGCGGTCCACCAGGCCCTGATGTTCAGGCAGTTGAGCGATCGCGTCACCCTGTTCACAGCGCCGGAAAGGGAATTGGATCCGGTGGAGCGGGAAAAGCTGGAAGCTCGCGGCATCGGAATCGTGCCGCGGGAAATCAACGCGGTGCGCGGGAACGACACACACCTGACCCATCTGCTCTTCCGGGACGGAGCCGATCGGGCGGTTGATGCCCTGGTCGTCATGCCGCACTTTGCGGCAGGGGTCTCTGCCCTGTCGGGCGTGGGACTTGAGGCAACGGTGCACCCGTCCGGCATCGGCACGTACGTGGTCACCGACGAGACGGGCAAGACGGAGATCCCGGGTCTGTGGGCTGCGGGCAACATCCGGGATCCCATGGCGCAGGTGGTGATGGCCGCCGCGGACGGGCTGCGCGTGGGGGCCATGGTCAACGCCGACCTCATCCAGGAGGAGACGGACGCGGCGGTGGCGGCCCTGCGCATCGGTGCGGTTGCCGAGGTCGGGTCGGGCAGATAGGGCCAACATGATCAGGCCGTCCCCGTAACAACCTATCCGGCCTCCGATGCCTGCCGATGCCCCCCACGCAATGGTTCGGCATCGGCGCATCGTGGCCGCGGGAGCCTTCGCCTAGGGTGAATCAGCCGGGGACGAGTGGAGGGACCAACGAGGATGCGTGGTGACAGAGACTTTCAACCTCACTCCTCCGGCCCAATCACGGTGCAGCCGGGCCAAGGTCATTCCTCCATTGGGCAGGAGCACTTCGGGGGCGGGGG
>NZ_JBKKAP010000121.1:0-20698 GCF_046714615.1 Paeniglutamicibacter sp. | reverse complement strand
AACCCCCGGGGGGGGCGCCCCGGGGTTATCGGGGGGGGGGGGGGGGCCCCCCCCCGGGCCCCCCCCCCCCACACCCGTTCGTGCACGGTTGCGCTTTAGCGTGAACGCTGGCGCAGACGCTGGATGTCCAGGATCACGACGGCGCGTGCCTCAAGACGCAGCCAACCACGCTGCACGAACTCGGCCAGGGCCTTGTTCACGGTTTCGCGCGATGCCCCGACCAGCTGCGCAAGTTCTTCCTGCGTCAGCTCGTGGGCAACCAGGATGCCGTCGGTGGCCGGACGACCAAAGCGGTCGGCCAGGTCCAGCAGTGCCTTCGCGACACGGCCCGGAACATCCGAGAAGACCAGGTCTGCCAGCGACTCGTTGGTGCGGCGCAGGCGCGAGGCCAGTGCCTGCAGCAACTGAACCGAAACCTCCGGGCTGGTCAGGATGACCTTGCGCAGGTTTTCGTGGCGCAGGCCGGCCAGACGCGTCTCGGAGACGGCGGTGGCGGTGGCGTTGCGCGGGCTCGGGTCGAACAGGGCCATTTCGCCGAACAATTCGCCCGGGCCGAGAACGGCAATGAGGTTTTCGCGACCGTCCGTGGAGGTGCGCCCCAGCTTGATCTTGCCCGAAACGATGAAGTAGAGCTGGTCGCCCTGGTCGCCCTCGCGGAACACCGAGGCGCCACGGGACAGATCCACTTCGGATAGTTCTTCAGTCAATGCAGAGAACACCTCGTCGCTCAATGAAGCGAAGAGTGGTGCTCGGCGCAGTACCTCGATGTCCATAAAATCTCCTGTCAACTGTCGTTAGCGCTCATCTAATTGTGCCGTACGGTTGGCCCATGTGACAGCTTCCACACGCCAAATGCGGCTAAATGTGGTTAGAATCGCGGGCATCCCACAGGTGCCCCGACTAGACTCGGGACATCGAATAGTGTTTTAGCCCCCATTTTGGGCCGGGCAACACGGTATGAAGGGCGGGAGTCCAAACTGAATGTGGGGATTGACATGGTTGGACCTGTTGCTCATCATCTCTTTGATCAGCTTTTTGGCTTCTGGCCTGCGTAAAGGCTTCTTTGTCACGCTCGGGGCGATCGTTGGTTTCCTGGCTGGTGGAACGGCCGCCTTCTACGGAATCCCCTTGGTATCGACATGGGTGACGAACCCGGGATGGCGAATCTTCTGGATTGTGGCTGCCGGGCTGATCTTTATCTTGATTGGCCAGGGCATCGGCATGGCCATCGGATCCAGAATCCGCTTATGGCTGAACTTCCCGGTCCTGAAGTCCTTCGACAGGTTTCTTGGCGGCGTTGCCAACACCGTAATGGCCGCCCTGGTGATCTCCGCAATCGCGCTGTCCGCCGCGACCATGGGCGTGCCCTGGGTTTCCCAGCAAGTCGCCGACTCACGGGTCCTGACCACGATCCAGGACTTGACCCCGAAACCCATCACCAATTTCGTCACCCAGGCGCGCGCACAGGTCATGGGCCAGACCCTCCCCGAGCTCTTTGAGCCCTTTGCCCCAAAGGTCGCCATTGACGTTCCCGAGGCCGCAGACCTGGGCAGCGGAATCGATGCCGCCGAGGGGTCCGTCGTCAAGATCATCGGGACCGCCTACGCATGCGGCGTGAACCAGTCCGGTTCGGGCTTTGTCTTCGCCCCCGACCGGGTGATGACCAACGCGCACGTGGTGGCCGGGATCACCGAGCCGTCCGTGACAACGCAGGACGGGCAAGTGCTCTCGGGAAGCGTCGTGTACTTCGACTCCGTCGCCGACATCGCCGTCCTTGAGGTTCCCGGACTTGGCCTGAAGCCGCTGGAGCGAGGCAACGACCTGGACCGCGGGGACACCGCCGCATTCCTGGGCTACCCCGGCGGCGGATCGTTCCGTGCCATGGGCGCGGTGGTCGAATCCTTGAGCACCATTTCGATCCAAAATATCTACGGAGCCGAACCGACGCCGCTGCGCATCTACCAGGTGGCAGCCAAGGTCGAGCAGGGCAATTCCGGCGGGCCCTTGCTCGATTCCCAGGGCCGCGTGGTCGGCATGATCTTCGCCAAGGCCAAGGGCGGTGCCGATGTCGGCTATGCCCTGGCCCTTGAAGAGATCGATGCCGCACTGGACAAGTCCGAAAACTCCCGGGAAACGGTTCCCACCGGAGCCTGCTCGCCGCACTAGCCGACGAGGGCGCCGGCCAGGTGCGGGGCCCGGGGTTCAAAGCCAGTCGAGCTGTGCCCCGTGCTGTCCGGTGCGGGCCAGGGGAACCCTGTCCAGGGCCAGCGTGAAGTGGTTCGCGTCCCAACCCTCCCGGGTTTGGTTCGAGGCATCCATGAAGAACGCCTCATTGGAAATCCAGCGGCAGCCCACACTGGCGATCGTCTGCGCAAAGCGGGATCGACGGGCTTCGTCCAGGTAGGCCAGCACCGCCGAGTGCATGACCACGGGCACCGCCTGTTTCGGCGCCGCGGCGACCAACTCGGCAACGCGTTCGTTCAGATCCCCGGCCAGGAGCAGCGGCGGCCCCGCAACCCCTTTCAAGGCGCCGGACTTCAGTGCCGCCAAGGTCGCCAGGGCGGCATCCAGCTGTTCGAGCCGGGCCTCCTGTCCCGGCCAGACCAGGGCCCGCAGCCACGCCACGGTGTCCGGATCCGTGCCGTCCAACGGGTTCAGGTCGACCCCGGCCCGCCAGGCAATTTCGGGCAGTGTCCGCGGGATCGGGGGATTGCCGGTGGTGGCGCAGCGCAGCAACGGGGAACCGGTGCCGAGCACAGGGGCGCCGTCGTAGGAATACGAGTACAGGTCCGGCAACAGGCACAGGCCCGCGGAGGGTCCTACCTCGATCAGCGCCAGGGGGCGCCGTTCCTGCTCCGCAACCAGTGCCAGGGCCGGCAGCAACGTGGCGCAGCGTCCGGCCTCGTTGGTCTGGGTGGCATGGCCCATGATGATCCGGCGGATCGCCGGCCAGTGCGTGCCGAGGTACTTTTCCAGGAGCGGAAACGGTTCGTCGGGGCACCCGTGGAAGCGCGCCGCGGCAAAGACCAGGTTCGGCTGGCGCTTGGGCACCGGCAGCCCGGCAATGAGTTTCGGCAGTGTTTCGCTGGCGGCGACCCCTTCGGCCCATTGCCGGTACAGCTCGCTGTGCCCGGTGAACCAGCGGTGCGCATATTCGAGGTAGAGCGCGGCGACGCCAACGTCGGGTGCGACTTCTGCCCCCATCGTCACTGCCCCCCCCCTTGACGGATTCGGGCCCGCCGGCGGCGTTACTTCCCGGCGAGGTGGATCAGTTGCCTCATGCCCAAAACATACCCATTGACCCCCGCGCCCACAATGATGGAGGCTGCAACCGGGGAAATGTAGGAATGGTGGCGGAAGGCCTCGCGGCGGTGCACATTGGAGATGTGCACCTCGATCACCGGCAGCTGGACGCCCGAAATGGCGTCGGCCAGGGCCACGGAG
The DNA here is from genome assembly GCF_046714615.1 of Paeniglutamicibacter sp. NCBI lineage: Bacteria > Bacillati > Actinomycetota > Actinomycetes > Micrococcales > Micrococcaceae > Paeniglutamicibacter > Paeniglutamicibacter sp. Next base: position 17,254 of record NZ_JBKKAP010000121.1, on the reverse strand, counting down.
GTATGGGTGAACGCGCCGGGGTTGAACACGATGCCCGCGACCGTCCCGCGGGCTGCGTGGATCGCGTCGATGAGCACGCCCTCGTGGTTGGACTGCAGGAAATCCACCTCGTAGCCTGCCTCCGCGGCGGCGGTGCGGCACAGCGCCTCGACGTCTTTCAGCGTCTCGTGGCCATAGACCTCCGGTTCCCGGGTGCCCAGGAGGTTCAGGTTCGGGCCGTTGAGGACCAAGATGCGCGGCGTGCTGTTTTCACTCATGCATCCACTTTAGGCAGACTGCGCGGTGCAGGCAGTGGCGGCAAGCCGGTTTCGGGTTAAATGACTCGGGCGGGGGAGGGCCCGAAGCCTTCCCCCGCCCGCCGACGCTTGGCCGGCGGTGCGCTACTTGCGCATCGACTCGGCGATCTGCGTCATCACCGTGTTGTCGGCCAGGGTCGTGGCGTCCCCGACCTCGCGGCCCTCGGCGACGTCCTTGAGCAGGCGGCGCATGATCTTGCCCGAGCGGGTCTTGGGCAACTCCGGGACCACCAGGATGTGGCGCGGCTTGGCGATTGGGCCGATGTCCTTGCCCACGTGGGCGCGCAGCGTGGCCACGACGTCCTCGCCCTCGGGCGGGGTGATCTGCAGGATCACGAACGCGACTACGGCCTCGCCGGTGGTCTCGTCCTTGGCCCCGACGACGGCTGCCTCGGCCACGTACGGGTGGGCGACGAGGGAGGATTCGATCTCCGTGGTGGACAGCCGGTGCCCGGAGACGTTCATGACGTCGTCCACGCGGCCCAGCAGCCAGATGTCCCCGTCCTCGTCCTTCTTGGCGCCGTCGCCGGCGAAGTACATGCCCTCGAAGCGGGACCAGTAGGTCTCCTTGTACCGGTCCATGTCGCCCCAGATGCCGCGGAGCATGCCCGGCCACGGGTCGCGGATGACCAGGAAGCCGCCCTGGCCGTTGGCCACGGACTGGCCCAGCTCATCGACCACGTCCACGGTGATGCCCGGGACAGCCGTTTGGGCGGAGCCGGGCTTGGTTACCGTGATGCCGGGCAGCGGGGCGATCATGTGGGCGCCGGTCTCGGTCTGCCACCAGGTGTCGACGATCGGGGTCGGGTGTTCCTTGCGTTCCCCGTTCTTGCCGTTGTTGGTGCCGATGACGTCGCGGTACCACATCCATGCCTCGGGGTTGATGGATTCGCCCACCGAGCCGAGCACTCGCAGCGAGGACAGGTCGTGGGAATCCGGGATGCTCCTGCCCCACTTCATGAAGGTGCGGATGGCGGTGGGGGCCGTGTACAGGATGGTGACCCCGTACTTTTCGATGATCTCCCACCAGCGGCCCTGGTGCGGGGAGTCAGGGGTGCCCTCGTACATGACCTGGGTGGCGCCGTTGACCAACGGCGCGTAGGTGACGTAGGAGTGGCCGGTGACCCAGCCGATGTCGGCGGTGCACCAGAACACGTCGGACTCGGGGTGCAGGTCGAAGGTGTCGCGGTGCGTGGCGGCGGCCTGGACCAGGTAGCCGCCGGTGGTGTGGATGATGCCCTTGGGTTTGCCGGTGGTGCCGGAGGTGTAGAGCACGAAGAGCGGGTGCTCGGATTCGTGGCCCACGGCGGTGTGCTCGGCGGAGGCGGTGTCCACGACGTCGGACCACCACTTGTCCAGCGAATCGTTCCAAGCGACGTCCTGCCCGTTGCGCTTGACCACCAACACGTTCTGCACGCTGTGGCCTTCCTTCGCCAGGGCCTCGTCAACCGCCGGCTTCAGGGCCGAGGGCTTGCCGCGGCGCCAGGTGCCGTCGGCAGTGACCACGAGCTTGGCCTGCGCATCGTCGATGCGCGAGCGCAGGGCGTCGGCGGAGAAGCCGCCGAAGACCACCGAGTGGATGGCGCCGATGCGGGCGCAGGCCAGCATGGTGATCACGGCTTCCGGGATCATCGGCAGGTAGACGGCGACGCGGTCGCCCTTGGCGACGCCGAGGGACTCGAAGGCGTTGGCCGCTTGCTTCACGGCAGTGGTGAGCTGGGCGTAGGTGTAGGAGCGGGTGTCGCCCGGCTCGCCCTCGAAGTGGATGGCGACGCGGTCGCCGAGCCCGTTCTCGACGTGGCGGTCAAGCGCGTTGTAGGCGGCGTTGACCTTGCCGTCGGCGAACCACTTGGCCACCGGCGCCTCGGACCAGTCCAGGACCTCGGTGAAGTCGGTGTCCCAGGTCAAGACGTTGCGGGCCTGATCGGCCCAGTAGCCCAGGCGGTCGGCGGCGGCGGCATCGTATTGTTCCGGCTTGGCGATGGCGTTCGCCGTGAACTCCGCGCTCGGGGCAAAGGAGCGGGTTTCGTGCGAGAGGTTGTCAAGCGTGGGGGTGTGGGTGTCCGACACGGGGCGTGGTCCTTCCAATAACAATCATGTGGGTCTTGTGATTCAGGTTACAGCCGTCTGGCGGGCGGGGGTGCGGCCCGTCACAAATATGACAGCGGAGGGTGGTGATTGTGCGCCGAACGGCATTCGGTTCACGTTCAGTGGTAGCCGGAAGGCGGCCATGGCCGGACTGCCGCCCCCCACAGCTGCCCGGCCCGCTGGTGCGCACTGCGGCGTCGTCGTGCCGCAGCGCGGCCGGCACCACGCGGAAGGCGACCCGGTGTGCCAAAACACGCCGGTTGTGCGCACGCGCGGATAGGGTTGTCAGTAGCAGTTGTCTCTCCCGCGGAACCCGGACACCGGCCGCCCGATCCACGGGTGCCGCGGGATCGCATGCCGGGTGCCGGTGCAGGGACAGAACGCAACACCTAGCAGAAGCGGAGTCTTCACATGGATAAGGTGCACGCAAAGGCACAGGGTTCGCAGCCCGGACACGCGCTCAAGCCGGTCATCGGGCCGCTTTCGATGCGCGATGCCCTCGTCGTGATCGGCGGGGTGTTGGTGCTCGTGGGATCGCTGGTCCCGATCCCGTGGACCAAGTCCGTCTCGGTGAACATGTGGATCTTCCCTGGCCTGCCCTTCCACCTCTTTGTCTCGCTGCTGCTGCCGCTGCTTGTTGCCGCCGGGTTCCTCTGGCGCCGGCTCACCGGCCGCACCCGCGTCCGCGTTGCCTCGTTGAGCCTTGACCAGGCAAGTTCCGTGGTGGCGATCTTCGCCGCCGCCTACTTCTTCAACTCCTATGTGGCCTCCATGTCGCCGGCGTACCTGCTCGGGTTGCTCGGTGCGTTGGCCATGATTGCCGGCACCACGCTTGCCACCTACCTGGGGATCTTCCGCCGCGACTTCGTGCCCGGCGGCGACTCGGTCCTCGGGGCCGACGTGTACCCGGTGGCGCAGGCCACCAAGGCACCGGCGGCGCGGGCCACTGAATCCGAAGGCTTCGGCGCCAGCAGCGCCCACACCGCTTCCGCAGGCCGTCCCGGCACGCCCGTGACCGGCAAGCCCGAGGGGCGCTGGGAAACCGCGTCCGCCGCGGCACCCGCGGCCGCAGCCGGCGCCGTAGCAGGTTCAGGTGCCGCCGCCCCGAGCGCAGGTGTTGCGGCAGCGGCGGGCCCCGCATCGGACAAGAAGGCCCAGCCCCAGGATTCTTCCCTCGCGGCTGCGCAGCGCCAGAAAGCTGCGGCCGATCTTTCCGACGCCGCCGATGAAAAGGGCGCCGTGCAAGCGGCCCCGGCAGCGGTGAACACCGGGGCGCCGATCGCCGGCAAGGCCGAGGCCCCCGCACCGAAATCGGACGCACTGCCGACAGGGAGCCGGGCAGAACAGCCCCGGAACGACAGCTCGTCGATCGATGGCAATCACGACAAGACGGACGCGGCGCATCCGCTCACGGCATGGAAATCGGTCGCCGAGGCCGAGGACGCCCCGGAGGCCGAGACCGAGGCCGAGTCCGCTGCCGGCGACGAACAGCGAACCGCCGCGGAGGCGGCATATGGCGGCACCGCGCCATCAACCACGGCTGCAAAGCCAAAGGGACCCTCGTCCGACGCCGCCGGGGAGGAATCCTCGAAGCCCGGGGCGAACCGCGGCGGGAATGAAGCCGAGGCAAAGTCCGGACAGGAACCCCGGCACGAGGACGCCGCGCCGGAGGATTCCGCCCACCCGGCCACCATGGCCACGCCGCGGGCAGGTACCGACATCAAGGCCACCGCCGCCCTCTCGCGGGCCGACATCGCCGCGCACCAGGCAGCTGTCGAACGCGCCAAGGCGGAGGCCGAGTCCTCCTTCGGGGCCAAGGCCGAGGCCCACGGGCATGACGGCCATGACGAGGAAGCCGCCAGTTTCTGGTTTGCGCTTAACCACACGCGCCCCGTCTTCCACCCGGCCAACGGCGCAACGGTGGCCACGCTCAACCCGGGGACCTGGATCCTGTGCCTGGAGGACCGCGGCACCGAATACCTGATCAACCTCGCCGACGGCCGGCCAGCGGTGCTGCGCAACCTGGACGACCTGCAGTTCCCGGAAAAATAGGCGTGCACACCGACGAAACCCCGCTCGGGCGCAAGCGCCGGGCCCGGAAGATCAACCGGGTGCTGGCCGAAACCTACCCGTACGCGGTGGCCGAGCTGGACTTCACCAACGCCTTCGAGCTGTTGGTGGCCACGGTGCTCTCGGCCCAGACCACCGATGTGCGCGTCAATGCGATCACCCCGGCGCTCTTTGCCGCGTATCCCGACGCGCTGGCCATGAGCCAGGCGGAACCCGAGGCGCTGCAGGAGCTGATCCGTTCCACCGGGTTCTTCCGGGCCAAGTCCAACTCGCTGCTGGCGCTGTCCACGCGCATCGTCGACGAATACGACGGCGTGGTTCCCGGGCGTCTGGAGGACCTGGTGACACTCGCAGGGGTGGGGCGCAAGACCGCCAACGTGGTCCTCGGCAACGCCTTCGGGGTCCCGGGCATCACCGTCGACACGCACTTCATGCGCTTGGCCCGCCGCTTCGGCTGGACCGAGGAGTCCGACCCGGTGAAGATCGAGCACGAGGTCGGTGCGCTCTTTGAGCCCGGGGACTGGACCATGCTCAGCCACCGCGTGGTCTTCCACGGCCGGCGCGTGTGCCACTCCCGCAAGCCCGCCTGCGGCGCCTGCCCGCTGACCACGCTCTGCCCCGCCTACGGGGAGGGCGAGACCGACGAGGTGAAGGCCCTCAAACTGCTCAAGTACGAGCTGGCGCCGGGGCGCGAGGAGCTTGCGGCCAGGATGCGTGCCGGGGCCACCCGCCGCGAGCTGCGCACCGAGGGGTACGGTTTGGAAGCATGAGCGTACGCAGCGAATTGCTGGCGATGATCGAGGCCAAGGCGCACCTTTCCGGCCGCGGTCCGGAAGCTGCCACCAAGATGCCGAACACCTGGGTGTTCAACCCGCTGGATCCCGCCACCGCCAGGCACGCGGCGGTGCTGATCCTCTTCGGCCGGCTTGACGACGTGCCGGCGGCCACCGGGGTGAAGTCGGTCCACGAGGACCTTGACGTGCTCTTCGTGACCCGCGCCGACACGCTGCGCAAGCACGCCGGCCAGGTCGCCTTCCCCGGCGGCAAGGTGGATCCGGAGGACGACGACGCGATCGCCGCGGCCCTGCGCGAGGCCCAAGAGGAGACGGGGCTGGATCCGGCGGGCGTGGAGATCCTGGGGGTGCTGCCCGATGCCGAGCTGCCCATCACCAACTTCATCGTCACCCCGGTCATCGGCTGGTGGCACCAGACCTCGGAGGTGTTCGTGGTGGACACCGCCGAATCCTCCACCGTCTTCCGGGCCCCGGTGGCCGACCTGCTGGATCCGGCCAACCGGGTCTCCTCGGTGATCCAGCGCGACGGGCAGCGCTTTTGCGCCCCCGCCTTCGACGTGGCGGGCGGCTTCATCTGGGGCTTCACCGGGATCCTGCTGGATCGGATCTTCAACGACCTGGGCTGGACGCTGCCCTGGGATGCGGACCGCGAGGTGCAGGTGGCCGTCGGCGGGCGGCGCGCACCTTAGCAACTACCCACCCACCAACCCCGCTCTACTTGGCCTGGTCGTAGGAATCCACGATGACCGCGGTGACGGGGAAATCCACCGGGATCTGCCCAAAGAGCAGCGCGGAGGCGGCCCTGGCCGACTCGTGCACCAGCTGGATAACGGTTTCGGCCTGCTCGGCAGGGACATGGAGCATGATCTCGTCGTGCAGGAAAAACACCAACTGGCCGGGGTCGATGCCTGCCTCCCGGCCCGCGTTCAACCGCCTGCGCAGCTCGCCCATCCAGCACAGCGCCCACTCGGCCGCCGTGCCCTGGACGATGAAGTTTCGGGTGAAGCGTCCGCGGGACCGGCCCTCGGCCTCCACCGCGCGTTGCTCGGCCTCCGAGGAGGCCCGCGACCTGGCCTTGAGCCACGTTTCGGGCGCCGGAGGGGTGCCGCGGCCCAGGAAGGATGAGACGCCGGCCCCGGCCTCGCCCTGCGCCGCCGCCCATTCCACCAGCCCCACTGCCCGCGGGTAGGTGGCCTTGAGCTTGGGCATCAGACGGCCCGATTCCCCGGTCGTCGCCCCGTACATCGCCCCGAGCATCGCGATCTTGGCGTGGGCCCGGTCCCCGCCGAACCCGGCATCGGCAATGCCCCGGTACAGGTCCTGGCCGCGGGCGGCGGTGGCCAGCGCGTCATCGCGGGAGAGGGCGGCCAGGATGCGCGGCTCCAGCTGCGCGGCATCCGCCACCACCAGCACCTTGCCCGCATCGCTGCGCACCGCCGAGCGGACCTGGTGCGGGATCTGCAGCGCCCCGCCGCCGTGGGAGGCCCACCGGCCGGTGACCACCCCGCCGACGATGTACTCGGGGCGGAAGCGCCCCTCACGCACCCAGCGGTCCACCCACGCGTAGCCGTTGGCGTTGGCCAGCCGGGCGATCTTCTTGTAGGCCAGCAGCGGCTCGATGACCGGGTGCTTGAGCTCCGTCAGCTCCCAGGCCCGGGTGTTGGACACCGCGATCCCCGCCCGGTTCATGGCCTTGAGCAGCTCGGCCGGCGAATCGGGGTTCAGCGCGGGGGCATCGAGCAGGCGGCGCAGTTCGGCGGCCAGCACCTCCATGCGCGGCGGGCGCACCCCTGCAGGAACGCGCGGGCCCAGCGCCTCGGTGAGCAGCCGGTGGTGCTCCGCGACGTCCCAGGGCACCCCCGCATGGGTCATTTCGGCGCCGATGAGCGCGCCGGCCGACTCGGCCGCCAGCAACAGGCCCAGGCGCGCCCCGCGCTCCGAATCCGGCACCGCGGCACGTTGCGCCAGGAACTCGGCCAGCACGTTTTCCAGGGCCCCGGCCTGGTTCTTGGGTTCGGAAAACAGCTCTCCCTGGTTCTCCGAGACCCGGGCCGGAGGCAAGAGGTGTGCGGGGGCGGCGGTGGAGGGATCCGCCAGGCGGCGGATGGACTCGAGGTAGTCGCCGTGCACCGCATGGGGCGCGTTGCGCAGGATGGCACGGACCAGTGACACGTCGTGGACGCGCTCGATGTGCACCCCGGCGGCCAGCAGTCCCGGGTACCAGGAATGCACCGAGTCGAAGACCCAGCGCGGCTTCCTCGTGGCCTCCAGCTCCGCCACCACGGCCGGAAGGGAATTGCCGTACACCTGCACCGGTGGCATCAGGGCGGTGCCCGCGGCATCGACGAGCTGCACCACGGCGGTGGCCGATCCGGCTTCGGACTCGGGCTGGGACATGGAGTGGGAGGCCACTACCGCAAATTGCTGCACGCTCCATTCTCGCAGTTTCTTTCCCGGCCCCGCCCCCGACCTCGCCCCTGATGCGAGCTTTCCCGCTTTCCCGCACATCGGGCATTCGGGCCCGGGCGTGGTTGTCCTCCGCCTGCAGCCGGGGGGCTTCACCCCGGAACCGGGCGGGGACCACGCTGGAAGGCATGAGCGACGAGATGCGATTTGTGGCCCGGTTGCCCGGGGCAGGCCAGCGAACCCTGCAACTTCCGGCACTGCGGGCAGCCCGCGCCCGGCAGGATGCCCGGGCGCCTGAACCGTTCCGCGAGCCGGGACCTGCCCAGGTGCCGGGTCCTTCCCTGGTGCCGGAGCCGTTGCGGGAACAGGAACCCGTCCCGGCGCCGGAACCTGTCGACGGGCAACACACGGTTTCCGCAGACGTTCCCGGGATTCGTGCGGGGGCCAGGCCTGCGGAACTGGCGCGCTGCATCCTGCTGAGCCGCGACGTGGAATTGGCCCAGGTGCTGGCCTCGATTGCCGTGGGTGCCGGGGTCCAGCTGCTGCCGTGCAGGGACGTGGAACAGGCAGCGGCCCACCGGGACGAGGTGATCCTGGTGGGCCAGGACGCCGTGGGGGAAATCGGGTCCCGGCTGGCTGCCTCGACGCTGATCCTGGTCGGGGCCGAGGAACACCAGGACGTGCTCTGGCGCGCGGCCGCCACCTGCCCCGGGGCCCGCGTGGCGGTGCTGCCGGCGGCCGCGGCCTGGCTCGGGGAATACCTGGGCGAACTGGGGCTTCACTCCGGGCGCGCCCACCTCACCCTCGTCGCCGGTGCCGGCGGCGGGGCAGGGACCAGCACCTTCGCCGCCTTGCTTGCCGCAACCGCGACGCTGGACGGATCCCGCACCCTGTTGCTCGATGCTGACCCGCATTCGGCCGGGTTGTGGCCGGTGCTCAAGCCGCGGGAACCCGACGGGCTGGGCTGGGAGGACCTGGAAAACTCGCGCGGCCAGCTCTCCCCGGGCCAGCTGGCCGAGATCCTCCCGCTGGCCCAGGGCACCGCGGTGCTTTCCTGGGTGCGGAACCCGGGGTGCTTCGTGCCCTCCGAGGCCCTGCTGGCCGAGGTGCTGGCCGCCTCCCGGCGCATCTACGACCACATTGTCATCGACGCCGGGCACGTCACCGGGGTCCCGGCGTCCATGGCGGCGCTGGCCGACACCCGGCTGCTGCTGCTCGCGGCCCGCTCCGGCAACGCGGCTGCCGGCACCGGCCGGCGGCTGGGGGAGCGCGCGGGGGACTGGAGGCTGATCCTCACGGGCAAGCTCGCCTCCGGGACCGACACGCGCCTGCTGGCCCAACGGGCGGGAATCGAGCTCGGAGGATACTTCGCGCCCAGCCGCGCCATCGGCCGCGGTGCAACGGAGGGATCGCTGATGAACGTGTTGGTGCGACGCTCGCTGCGCCGCACCGTGGCACTGCTGGGCCAGGGGCCAGCAACGGAAGCGGGGCAGGCGGCATGAGCGGGTCCGGGCCCGACGCAACCCCGGCGCCGCCGGCGGGGAGCGCACGCCGCGGGCGGAGGCGCTGGGAAGCCCGGTCGCCGGCCCCGCCACCGGCACCGTCCGCCCCGGCCGGGGTCCTGGAGGAGGTCAGGCTGCGGGCCATGGGGCAGGGCGGAGGGCTCAGCGAAGTGGACCTGGCCTCGGCGGTGCGGGCCTCCGGACGCGTCATGGGAGCGGCGAGCAGCACCGAGATGCTGCGCAGCCTCAGCGACGACATCCACGGTCTCGGGATCCTCGAACGCCTCGCCCAGGTCCCCGGAACCACCGACATCCTCATCGACGCCAACGGGCGGGTCTGGGTGGACGGGAGTGCCGGGCTGCACGCCTCCGAGCTCAGCTTTACGGACCCCGGGCAGATCCGTGCCCTTGCAGTGCGCCTGGCGGCGGCCGGGGGACGGCGGCTGGATGACGCGCAACCCTTCGTCGACGTCTCCCTGGGCAACTACCGCATCCACGCGGTGCTGCCACCGATCTCCACCGGCGGGCCGCTGCTGTCCATCCGCATCAAGGGCAACCGGAACCAGCGGCTGGAGACGCTCGTCGATGACCCCGGCTGGCTGGCCGCGCTGGGGGCCATCGTGGCCGCGAAGCTGAATTTCCTGGTCTCCGGCGGCACCGGGGCGGGAAAGACCACGCTGCTGGCGGCCATGCTCGCCCGGGTGCCGGGCGACGAGAGGATCGTCGTGGTCGAGGACTCCCAGGAACTCGCCCCGTCGCACCCGCACCTGGTGGGCCTGCAAAGCCGCGGCGGGAACGTGGAGGGCGCCGGCGAGATTGGGATGGACACCCTGGTGCGCCAGGCGCTGCGCATGCGCCCGGACCGGCTGGTGGTCGGCGAATGCCGCGGAGCGGAGGTGCGCGAATTCCTCGGCGCCATGAACACCGGCCACGAGGGGGCCGCCGGCACGGTGCACGCCAACAGCGTCAACGCGGTCCCGGCCCGATTGGCCGCCATGGGGGCACTGGCGTCCATGGACGCGGCCGCCACCGCGCTGCAGGCGGCCAGCGCCCTGGACGTGCTCATCCACGTCTGGCGGGATCCGGCCACCGGCGCCCGCAGCCCCGTCCAGCTGGGCAGGGTGATCCTCACCGAGTCCGGAACGCTGGCGGTGCGCATGATCCGGGAAACCGGGACGGGGGACAGCGACCCCGAAGCGCTTGCCTGGTTCAGGACCCGGTTGAAGGCTGCGGGGGAGGCAAGCCCATGGTGATCCTCGCCTGCGCGGTGCTCCTGCTGGGGGCCGCGACCTGGCTGTCGCTGACCCCCGGAACGCCAGACAGCCGGCCACCGGGTGCCGGGGCCCGCCCGGACCGGGGGCGCCGCCGCCGGGCGAACCTGGCCACCGATGCCGAGGAATACGCCAAGCTGGTTCGCCAGCTCGCCGCCATGCTGCGCGCCGGCACCAGCCCGGCTGCCGCCTTCGGGATGCTGACAACCATCTGGGCCACGGGTACCACCCGCACCGCTTCCGACATCCACACCGGCTGCACCCGGGCCCTGGCCCAATGGCGCACCGGCGGGACCCTGCAGGAAGGGTTGGCTGCCCACTCGGCAGCAAACCCGGACCACGCGCGGCTGTGGAGGCGCCTGGCCTGGTGCTTTGCCATCAGCGAGGAATCGGGGGCGGCGCTCGCCGAGCTGCTGGACACCCTGGCCGAGGAAGCCGAGACCGCCGCCGACATGCACCGAGCCCTTGATGCGGCGCTCGCCGGACCGCGGGCCACGAGCCGGCTGCTGACCTACCTGCCAGGGATCGGGGTGGGGCTGGGCCAATTGCTGGGCATCAATCCGCTGGCGGTGCTCACGACTCATTCGGTGGGCCGGGTGGCGCTGGTTTGCGGGGTGTGCCTGTGGCTCGGCAACCGCTTCTGGTGCGCGCGGATGTTGCGCGCCATCACCAACAAGGTGCCCTCGTGATCGGCGCACTGGCCGCGGTGCTGCTGGCCGGGGCCGCGGTGTGGATCGGGATTTCCGCACCCTCCAGGTCCCCTGCCCGCAGACGCGGCGGGATGCCGACGATAGCCCGGAACGGCCCGGAGGCTCCGGCCGAACCGGTGCCGCTGGTGCTTGAAATGTGCGCCACGCTGCTGGAATCGGGGCTCCCGATCCGCGCCGTGCTGCAGATCATCGGCACCAACGTCCCGGGGTACGGGTCCCTGCTGCGTGTCTCGCGTGCCCTGGACCTAAACGTCGGGTGGGACAGGGCCTGGGGCCAGAGCACCGGGCCGGCCGGCGAACTCGAGCAGACACTGCGCTTCACACAGCTCTCCGGCGCGCCGGCGGCGGCCCTGTTGCGCTCCACCGCCGCCGCCACGCGCAAGCGCGGCGTGAGGGAAGCCGAGGCGCGGGGCGCGGAGTTCGGCATCAAGCTGGTGATCCCGCTGGGACTGTGCGCGCTTCCGGCGTTCATCGCCCTGGGCGTGGTGCCGGTGGTGATTTCCCTGATGCCACAGTTCTAGTGGAGCTCTTCCTTCCCGCACCGCACCGCACCGCACCGCACCGCGGCACGGCCCTCCGCCCGGGGGATCGGACCCGACGGACGCAGTTATCCCCAGCCGGGCCACGAACCCTCCCGGGGCCCTGGTATAAACGCCCACACTCGAACCGGGAGCCGCCCACGGTCCGACTTCAGGGTCGGCGGCCAGTCCCGTCCCCTTCCAGGAGCAACCCAATCAACAAGCACAAGCAAAGGACAAGACCATGGACAACAACATCGCCGCGGCCCCGGGCCACATCGATCTGCAGGATTGCATCGAGCCGCCCGCCGGGGTACTGAACGACGAAGAAGGCAGCACCACCGCCGAATTCGCCATCGTCACGCTGGCCGCGGTGGCCTTCGCCGGCCTGCTGGTGAGCATCCTCTCCAGCGGGGACGTGCGTGGACTTCTGATGGGCCTGATCCGCCAGGCCCTGACCTTCTAGAGGAACGGGGCCAACGCCATGGCCAGGCATTCAGAGTCGGGCAGCAGCACCGCCGAGGTGGCTGTGCTGATGCCCGCCGTGGCCATATTGCTGGCCGTGGTCGCCGGGGCAGGGGCCGTGGGAGGCGAACAGGTGCGCATCCAACAGGCGGCCAGCGCCGCGGCCAGGGAACTGGCGCGCGGTTCAGACCCCGGCGAGGCGGTCGGCACCGCGCATCGCATTGCCGGGGCCCGGATCAGCGTCAGCTGCGGCCAGGGTGGCGGCTACGGCCATGTCGTGGTTCGTTCCGGAGTGATCTTGCCGCTGCTTGGCGAGGTCGAATTGCGGGCCGAGGCCAGCGCACGCACGGAGCAGCAGCCATGAGCCCGGCCCGGCTCCACGCCCAGCGCGGCAGCGGCACGGTGCTCATGCTGTCCGTGGTGTGTGTGGCTGCGCTGGCGCTGGTGGTGGTGCTGATGTTCACCGCAGTCGCCCAGGCCGCTGCCAAGGCGGGAACGGCGGCGGACCTGGCTGCCCTTGCCGCCGCCGACGCCGCCCGCCGACTGCTGCCGGGGGACCCGTGCGGTGTCGCGGCCAGCACCGCCAGGGCCAACGCTGCCACCCTGACCAGCTGTTCGCGGCAGGGGCAGGGCGGGGAAGTCGTGACCGTGGCAGTCCATGTGGCGGTCTCCCCGGTGGGCTGGCTGCCGCCGGTGACCCGAGCCAAGTCCGTGGCACGGGCCGGACCGCCGCCGCAACCCTGGCGCGGGCCGTGAGCCTGCGCCGGTGAACCACGGCGGGCGGTACGGGCCTATCCTTCCAGGACAGGCCCGGCCGCCCGCTGGGCTTCCTGCAGGATGGCCGTGAGCAGGCGGACGGCCCCGGCCTTGTCCAGCGGGTTGTTCTTGTTCCCGCATTTGGGGGACTGCACGCATGAGGGGCACCCGGTGGCGCATTCGCAGGCGGCGATCGCGTCCCGCGTGGCGCCGAGCCAGATGCGCGCCTTGTCGAAGCCGCGCTCGGCAAATCCGGCGCCGCCGGGGTGCCCGTCGTACACGAAAATCGTTGGCATCCCGGTGTCCATGTGCAAGGCGGTGGACACCCCGCCGATGTCCCACCTATCGCTCGAGGCCACCAGTGGGAGCAACCCGATGGCGGCATGTTCGGCCGCATGCAGGGAGCCGGGGAATTCCTCCGGGGTGATCCCGGCCGCCAACAACCTTTTCTCCGGGATCGTGAACCACACCGACTTGGTGTGCAGGTCCCGCGCTTCCAGTTCGAGTGGCTCCTCGGAGAGGATTTCGTTGCTCATGACCGACTTGCGTTGGAAGGAAACCACCTGGGTGGTCACCACCACATCGCCGAAGTTCGCGGTGATCGGCCCCCAAGCGTCGGATCGGTCGTTCTCGATGACCTCGACGGTGGTGATGTCCCGGGCCTGGGTGTAGAAGTCGGGGTTGGCCCGGGTGACCATGACGCAGTGGTCGGTTTCGTTGAGCTCGTCGACCACGTAGGTGGCACCCTGGTGCACATAGATGGCGCCGTTGTGCGCCTGGTAATGGGTTTGCGGCGAGTCCATGGTGCCCAGCAACGCCCCGGTGTCGGTTTCGATGATGCTTACCGGCCCGCCGCCATCGGCTCGCAGGTTCACCATGGACGCGGCATGCTCGGGGTGCGTCCAAAACCAGCCGGCCGGGCGGCGGCGCAGGAACCCCCTTTCCACCAGCGAGTCCAGAAGGCCGTGTGCACTCGGGCCGAAGGCGGCGAGGTCCTCGACACGCAGCGGGAGTTCCTCGGCGGCGGCGCACAGGTGCCCGGAGAGGACGTAGGGGTTTTCCGGGTCAAAGACGGTGGCCTCGACTCCGGCCTCGAAAATGGCCTCGGGGTGGTTGACCAAATAGGTGTCCAGTGGGTCGTCGCTGGCCACCAAGACCGCGAGCGAGTCCTGGCCGGCGCGTCCGGCCCTGCCGATCTGTTGGAAGAACGAGGCGCGGGTCCCGGGCCAGCCGGCCACCAGCACCGCGTCGAGCCCCGCCACGTCAATGCCCAGTTCCAGGGCCGAGGTCGAGGCCACCCCGAGCAGGGTCCCGTTGCGCAGCGCGTTTTCAAGTTCCCGACGCTCGGCGGGCAGGTACCCGGAACGGTATGCGGCCACCCGATCGGGAAGCGAGGGATGGACTTGGTCCACCATGGAGCGGGTGATCGTGGCAATGGTCTCGGCGCCGCGCCGGGACTTGATGAACGCCAGGGTCCGCACGTGGGAACAGACAAGGTTGGCCAGCAGGTTTGAGGTTTCGGCGATGACCGTGCGGCGTGTAGGCGCACCGTTTTCCCCGTGCAGCTCGGTCAGTGGCGGCTCCCACAGGGCAATGGTCACCGCGCCCTTGGGGGAGAAGTCGTTGGTGACCTCGTTGGCCGGGGCACCGATGAGCCGGGAAAAGGACGCCGCCGGGTCAGCACTGGTCGCGGAGGCGCCGATGAACACCGGGTCGGCTCCGTAATGTGCGCAGATCCGGCGCAGTCGGCGCAGCAGGTTGGCGATGTTGGACCCGAAGACCCCGCGGTAGGAGTGGGCCTCGTCAATGACGACGAACTTGAGCCGGCGCAGCACCCGGGCCCACCAAGTGTGGTTGGGCAGGATCCCGAAGTGCAGCATGTCGGGGTTGGAGAGGATGAAGTTCGAGTGGTCCCTGATCCAGCGACGCGCCGAGACCTCGGTGTCCCCGTCGTAGCTGGCGGCCCGCACGGTGGACAGCGAATAGCCCTCGATGGCCTTGAGCTGGTCGGCGGCCAAGGCCTTGGTGGGTGCCAGGTAGAGCACCGTGGCGTCGTTCGGGATCAGGCTGGCCTGGTTCTCCAGGGAGGAGGTGTGGATCGCGTTGAGGGCGGGAAGCTGGTAGGCCAATGACTTGCCCGAGGCGGTGCCGGTCGCGACGATGGTGTGGTGGCCCTCGTGGGCGAGGTTGGCGGCCTGAACCTGGTGCAGCCAAGGGGTGGACACTCCGGTGCGTTCAAAGGCGCTCCGCACCTCCGGGTGCACCCAGTCCGGCCATGGGCCGGACAACGCCTCTCTGGCCTCTATGATCCGGGAATGGAGCAGCGCCTGGGGCGTTGGCCCGTGGCCCAGCAGGGCGATCTGTTCCGAGTATGCGTTCACTGCTTCATTGTGGCATCACCGGGAACCTCCGGTGGACAAGGCACAAAGAAAGTGGTGGGCCTCGCATCAGCGAGACCCACCACTTAGAGGCGTCGGAGCCGGCTAGGACTCCTGGCGTCCTTCAAAGAGCACGACGTTACCCAGATCGGTCCAACCGAGGGACTTGTAGAGCTGCTGTCCGTCGATGCTGGCGATCAACAATCCCTCCTCGACATCATGCTCCAAGGCAAGAGAGACCAATGCGCGCATGGTCAGGCTGCCCAGGCCGCGGCGGCGGAAATCCGGTGCGGTGATGATGCGGTCAAAGATGGCGTAGCCGTTCACCGCGGACACGTGACCGCTGGCGGCAACCACCTGGGGGTCCTCGTCCGGATGGATGGAGACGTAGGCGTGTGCCTGGTCGCGTTCGATCTGGAAGGAGAATCCGTCGGCAGGTCGCGGTTCCTCGACATCGTGGCCGCTCATCTCCGTGACCATCAGGACCTCATCGGAATTGAGCACCTTGAGTCCAGCTGCGCCGGCCGCGTCTATCAGCGTGGAGGTCTCATTGGCGAACGCCGTCAGGCGACGCTTGGGGTGCTTGTGCAGTGTCTCTGCGACGGCCACCAATTCCTCATTGGAAGGCTCATAAATGACGTACTCCCAGTCGCCCGAGGTGTCATGGCGCAGGGCGGCATGGACCCGGCCCTCGTGCCTGCTCTCGTAGCCTCGTGCACCAGCCCAGCCCGTAACCCATGTACCAATTAATTCATCGCTTGCAGAAGATCCCATAGTCCGACCCTACCCCGTGAACTGCCTACATGCCGTGCATTTAGGCGAACTGTTGCAACCTTGAAACACAGCGTTCACCCGGTGATGGTTGCCACTTCACGTGCGCCATATGGATTCTAGGCCATACCCTTAATAGCGTGTCGCAGAACCGAATTGTCTTGTATTACGCCTTTACCCCGCTAGCCGACCCCGAGGCCGTGCGCCTGTGGCAGCGAGCTCTGCTGGAGCGGTGGGGCCTGCGCGGCCGCATCATCATCTCCAGCCACGGCATCAACGGAACGGTCGGGGGTGAGATCAGGGAAGTCAAGGCCTACGTGAAGGCCACCCGGGAATATCCGGCGTTCAAAAAAATGGATATCAAGTGGTCGGAGGGTTCGGCCTCGGACTTCCCCCGGATCTCGGTAAAGGTCCGTGAGGAAGTGGTTTCCTTTGGCGCTCCCGGCGAGTTGGAAGTCGATGAAAACGGTGTGGTGGGCGGAGGAATTCACCTGAAGCCCGAGGCCCTGCATGAGCTCGTCGAAACAAAGAAGGCCGCCGGCCAAGAGGTCCTCTTCTTCGATGGGCGCAACGCCTTCGAAGCCCAGATCGGCAAGTTCAAGAACGCGATCGTGCCAGAGGTCGAAACGACCCATGACTTCATTGCCGAGATCGAATCCGGCAAGTACGACGACATGAAGGACCAACCGATCGTCACCTATTGCACCGGCGGCATCCGCTGCGAAGTGCTGTCGTCGCTCATGGTCAAGCGTGGCTTCACCGAGGTCTACCAAATGCAGGGCGGCATCGTGCGCTATGGGGAGACCTATGGCGACAAGGGATTGTGGGAAGGATCACTGTATGTGTTCGACAAGCGCATGCACATGGAGTTCAGTGACGATGCGGTGACTATCGGGCAATGCGTTTGCTGCTCTTCCCCCACGAACAAATTCGAGAATTGCTCCAATCTTTCCTGCCGCAGCCTTCGGCTCTTCTGCGCCGAATGTGCCGCCAACGAGGAACTGCGCCAGTGCCCCGAATGCGTGGCCGAGGCCAAGGGCCTTATCGAAGCGTAGTCAGGGCGGTCTGCTGGCGAAGGAGCACGAAATTCTCTGGGCGACGTAGGGCGGTTCGTTTCCGGTTCTTGCCGGGGGCGGGCCGCCCTTTTTCGTACCCACCTGGTGGCCCGGTCGGGCATGCTTCCGTTCCGATGGTCGGTGTCGACGCGGGGAACGGACTCCTAGAACAGG
>NZ_JBKKAP010000120.1:0-8935 GCF_046714615.1 Paeniglutamicibacter sp. | reverse complement strand
AGGTATGACACAATTCTTTGGATTGGTGACTATGAACGAGAACAACGGTGTTCCCGCCGGCGGAACCGTGACGGCTGGCCCCCAGCCCGCCGCCACGACTGCCCGGCATGACCAGAAGAACGTCCGACGAGCCGCTTGGGCTGGCCTGGTCGGCACGGCACTCGAGCAGTACGACTTCGTGATCTACGGGACCGCGTCGGCGATCATCTTCAACACGATCTTCTTCCCCAACGTCAGCCCCGCGGTAGGCATCATTGCATCCTTCGGCGCCTATGCCGTCGGCTTCGGCGCACGCCCGCTCGGCGGACTATTCTTCTCCCGTTACGGAGACCGCCTAGGACGCAAGTGGGTGCTCGTCTGCACCTTGATGCTCATGGGTGTCGCCACCTTCGCGATCGGCCTGCTGCCGACCTACGCACAGGCCGGAGTCTGGGCACCGATCCTGCTGGTGGCCTGCCGCTTCCTCCAGGGCTTCGGCGCCGGCGCCGAACAGGCCGGCGGCGTCGTGCTGCTGACCGAGCTCGCCGCCAAGGGCAGGCGCGGCCGCTTCGCCTCGCTGGTCTTCGTCGGTGCAGCCGCAGGTACCGCCATGGGCGCCGTTGTCTGGATGCTGGTGCAGCTGATGCCGCGCGAGGCACTGCTGTCCTACGGCTGGCGCATGGTCTTCTTCTCCTCGATCTTCGTCACCATCGCCGCCTGGCTGATCCGCCGCAACCTCAAGGAATCCCCGGTCATGGCGGAGCTCAAGGCAGAAGTCGGCATGGCCGAACGCCAGAAGACCCCCGCCGCCGACGTCTTCAAGAACGGCCGCCGCGGCCTGTTCAGCGTCTTCTTCATGAACGTGGGCGCCAACGCGCACTCCTACATCTTCCAGACCTTCATGGGCTCCTACCTGATCACCTACCTGGCAGTTGACTCGACCTTCATCCCGAAGGTGCTGTTCATCGGTGCCATGTTCGCCTGCGTCTCGGCCTGGATCGCCGGCAACCTCTCGGATAAGTTCGGACGCCGCCCGCTCTACCTGAGCATCACCGGATTCCTGCTGCTCTTCCCGTTCCCCGCCTTCATGCTGCTGAACACCGGCAGCCTGTTCTGGATCGGCGTGGTCATCGTGCTCGGCTTCATCTTCGCCGCGCAGGGCACCGTGGGCGTGCAGGCAGCCTACTTCCCGGAGCTCTTCGGCTCCCGCTACCGCTACGCCGGCGTGGCCCTGGGGCGCGAATTCTCCTCGGTCTTCGGCGGCGGCATCGCCCCGCTGATCTGCTCCGCGCTGGTTACCTGGGCCTCGGGTTCCTGGATCCCTGTGGCCATCTACATGACCCTGATGATGGCCATCACCTTCATCGCCGCACTCAAAGCTCCCGAAACCCGGGACCGCGACCTACTCACGGAAGAAGACGCCCACAAATGAGCATCCGCATCTTGATCACCGACTGCGACCACGACTCTATCGCCGTCGAGCAGGAAGTTGCAGCCGCGGCAGGCATCGAACTGGTGCTGGCCCAGTGCCACACCGAAGACGAAGTGATCACCGCCGCCGCCGACTTCGACGGCATCGTGGTGCAGTACGCGCCGATCACCGCCCGCGTCATGGACGCCCTGCCCAAGCTCAAGGCCATTGGCCGCTACGGCGTGGGCGTTGACACCCTGGACGTTGAGGCAGCCACCGCTCGCGGGATCGTGGTCTCCAACGTCCCTGACTACGGCACCGAGGACGTCTCGGACCACGCGATCTGCCTGGCCGCCACCCTGGCCCGCGGGATCACCCGCCTGGATCGCGAACTGCGCGCAGGCTCCTTCTCCCTGGAATCGGTCAAGCCGCTGCGCCGCATCCGCGGTCGCGTCTTCGGCGTGATCGGCCTGGGCCTGATCGGCGCCGCCACCGGACGCAAGGCCAAGGGCCTGGGGTACAAGGTCATCGGCTCTGACCCGGCCCGCGAAACCGGCACCACCACCGAAGATGGCATCGAGGTACTCACCATGGAGCAGGTCCTCGAGCAGGCGGATGTCATCTCCCTGCACGTGCCGCTCAACAGCCACACCCGCCACCTGGTCAACGACGACTTCCTGGCCAAGGTGAAGGACGGCGCGGTGCTCATCAACACCTGCCGTGGTGGCGTCGTCGAATCCGCCGCCGTGGTCCGCGCCCTGCGCAGCGGCAAGCTCTATGGAGCCGGTCTGGATGTCTTCGAGGAAGAACCGCTTCCGGTGGATTCGGACCTGCTTACCGAGCCGAACGCGGTTCTTACCCCGCATGCGGCCTGGTACTCCGAGGAGTCCTACACCGAACTGAAGTCACGCGCCCTGGGCAACGTCATTGACGTGTGCCACGGCAAGGAACCACGCAACATCTACAACCCGGCAGCACTCGCTGTTGCCCGCTAGGAGCTCTACCGTGTCCACCAACACGACCCAGACCGGGGGAGTCTTCGACATCACCGGTCGCACCGCAGTGATCACGGGTGCCTCCCGCGGCATCGGACTGCACATTGCCTTAGGTCTCATGCGCCAGGGCGCCAACGTGATCACCCTGCAGCGCGGTGAGCTCGCACCCGAGCTCGAACAGCTGGCCCAGGACACCGGGCGCACCGCACAAGCCATCGCCGTTGACCTGAGTGATGAGGCCTCGGTTGCCAGCGCAGCGGCGCAGGCGCTGGCCCGGGGTCAGGTGGACATCCTGGTGAACAACGCAGGAACCCAGATCCGGCACGATGCGGTTGAGTTCCCGTTGGCGGACTTCGACACCGTGATGAACGTGAACACCCGCGCGGTGTTCCAGCTCTGCCAGCTCTTCGGGGCGCCGATGCTGGAACGCGGGAACGGCAAGATCATCAACCTGGCCTCGATGCTCACCTTCCAGGGCGGCTTCCGGGTTCCCGCCTACGCGGCCTCCAAGGGCGCGGTGGCGCAGCTGACCAAGGCCTTGTGCAACGAATGGGCAGGACGGGGAGTGAACGTGAACGCTGTAGCCCCCGGCTACATCGCCACCGACATGAACGAGGCGCTGTTGGCGGACGAAGCCCGCAACGAACAAATCCTGATGCGCATCCCCGCGGGACGCTGGGGTAACCCGGACGACCTGGCCGGCGCCGTGCTCTTCCTGGCCAGTGGTGCTGCCGACTACATCCATGGCACGGTCATTCCTGTTGACGGAGGGTGGCTCTCGCGATGAACACCGAAACGATCCGCACCGCTCCCGGTGCGCTGTTGCGCGAAACCCCGATCGTGGCCGTGCTGCGTGCCAAGCACGCGAGCGAATACGCACCGGTCATTGATGCGTTGGTCGCCGGAGGTGTCACCAGCATCGAGCTGACGCTGAGCACCGCAGGCGTCTTCGAGGAGCTGCCCGCGCTGCGCGCCCGCTACGGAACGGCAGCTGATATCGGAGTCGGCACGATCACCACGGTGGAAGAAGCCGAAGCCGCCCTCAGCGGTGGTGCAGGATTTATCGTCACACCGATCACCGACCCAGCAATCGTTGCCACCGCGGTGGCGGCGGGCATCCCGGTCTACCCGGGCGGCATGACCCCCACCGAGCTGTTCACCGGCTGGAAGGCCGGGGCTACCGCGGTCAAGGTGTTCCCTGCATCCCAGGTGGGACCCGGGTTCCTGAAGGACCTGCGCGGTCCCTTCCCGGATATCCAGGCCGTTCCCTCGGGCGGGGTGGGTGTTGCCGAGGCGATTGAATGGATCCGTGCCGGCGCACTGGCCGTCAGCGTGGGTGGACCACTGCTCGGAGATGCTTTTAAGGGTGGGGATCTGGAGGCCCTCACCATGAGGGCCAAGGCCTTGGTCAACGCCGTCGCGGCCGCCCGAGACGAGGAAAAGGCATGAGCCGGGACGAGCACACCGACGTGGTGACCCTGGGGGAGACCATGGCGCTGATGCGCGGGACCAGTGCCGGCCCGCTGGCCCACGCCTCCACCTTGGGCCTGGGCATGGGCGGCTCCGAGTCGAACTTCGCCATCGCACTGCGCCGGCTGGGGACATCGGTGTCCTGGATCGGGCGGCTGGGCGCGGACAGCCTCGGCGACCTGGTGCAGCGCGAGATCCGTGCCGAGGACGTGAACACCGTGGTGGTCCGCGATGAGTCGGCCCCCACGGGCCTGATGATCAAGGAACGCCGCACCGAAACCCACCAGAAGGTCTGGTACTACCGGTCCGGTTCCGCCGGTTCGAAGCTGTGCGCCGCAGACCTGCCGGTCTCGCTGATCTCGGGCGCCCGGCTGCTGCACCTGACCGGGATCACCCCCGCGCTGTCGGCAGAAGCCGCAGGTGCGGTTGACGCCGCCATCCAGCTGGCGCACGCCGCCGGGGTGCTGGTGTCCTTCGACCTGAACTATCGTGCCGCTCTGTGGCCCGAGGACGAAGCGGGAGAGGCCTACCGCGCCATCCTGCCCAAGGCCGACGTGGTCTTTGCCGGGGACGAGGAAGCCGCCATTGCCGTGGGTCCGAGCGAGGACCCCATGGAGCTGGCCCGCCGGATCGCCGCGCTGGGCCCGCGCCAGGTCATCATCAAGCTAGGCGGTGCCGGCTGCGCGGCGCTGATTGACGGCAACGAGTACCGGCTAGACGCCGTGAAGGTCCCGGTCCTTGACACCGTCGGCGCCGGCGACGCATTTGTCGCCGGATACATTGCCGAGTTGTTGAACGGCCTGGATCCGCACCAGCGGCTGGAAACCGCCGTTCGCACCGGTGCCTTTGCTTGCATGGTCCCGGGCGACTGGGAAGGCATGCCGCGCCGCGACGAGCTCGGGATGCTCGAGCAAAGCGAGCCAGTGGCTCGCTAGGAACCGCCCGCACCCTCGCGGTCTTGCAAGACCAGAGATAAAAGAATCCAAGGAGTAGCAAGTGAAGGCAGTAGTGGTGCACGGGCCCAAGGACCTGCGCGTAGAAGACGTGCAGGAATCCCCGCTTGGTCGCGGGGAGGTGGCAGTGGATATCGCCTACGGCGGGATCTGCGGGTCGGACCTGCACTATTGGCAGCATGGCCGCAATGGTTCCTTCGAGGTGAAGGAACCGCTGGTGCTGGGCCATGAGGTGGTGGGCCGGGTGCGCGAGCTGGGTGAGGGCGTCACCGGATGGGGCGTCGGAGATGCCGTGGCGATCCACCCGGCAACGCCCTGCCCGGGACCGGGAGCAAGACCAACGGGCGTGCACCTGATCCAGGGCGGCACCTATCTGGGTAGCGCCAGCACCACTCCGCATACCCAAGGCGGATTAGTCGAAGTATTGAATGTTCAGGCGCAACAACTGCGCCGCTTGCCCAAGGGCCTCGACCTGCGCACCGCTGCGTTGGCCGAACCGCTGGCCATTGCCTTGCACGGGATCGACCGGGCAGCGGGCCGTATCGGGGGCGCTCGCTGCTTCGTCAGCGGAGCGGGGCCGATCGGCCTGCTGGCAGCGGCGGTGCTGAAGCTGCGAGGAGCGGCATCAGTGGCGATTGCCGACCTGCAGCCGCGAGCGCTGGAAGTGGCAAGTGCAATGGGAGTTGACGCGACGTTCAACATCCTTCAATCCGAAGGTCCGGAATCTCTCGGCTACGACGTGAGCGTGGAGGCAGCCGGAGCGGCCGCCAGTCTGCAGACCGTGCTGGATGCGACCCGTCGCGGCGGAACCGTGGTGCAACTGGGGATCCTTCCCAAGGACAAGGTTTCGATCTCGCTCTCGGAGCTGGGTCTGCGCGAGCTGACGGTCTTCGGTTCGCAGCGTTTCGAAACGGAGTTGGACGAAGCCGTTGATCTTCTGGCGCAGCACTCGTTCCTGGCGCAGGTCATCAGCCACGACTACCCGCTCGGCGAGGCGGAGGCAGCCTTCGTCATGGCGCTGGACTCGGCAGCGTCCTCGAAGGTTTTGATCAAGGTTGGCGCGCTCGAGGCTTGAAAGCGGCGGAGGCGCCTCGTTCGCACAGGCGCACCCCGGCCGCCAACGATCCCTGTAACGACGGGGCTTTCTCAAACAAAGCGCCTAACGACGGAGATGCCATATCGCCGAAACGGATTCAGCGGATTCTGCAATAGGACAATTTCGAGATTTCATAGGTGCGATTATCGGCTGTTGACCGGACCTCTTCCTTCATCTTGTCTCTCACAAAACGATGGCATGATTTTCGGGATGGTTCAGTCTTGGTGGTCCTGCCGAAATAAAACAACAACTATGAACGTAGACAAGGGCCACTGATAGTGCAATAGCATTGCGGAATGACTCTCAAAAAAGTTACGGACCGCCAGGCTGTGTTAGACGCTCTCAAGGAGTGCGATGAGCTGGGAGCGACGGCTTTTCTTGAGAAATATGGTTATGGAGAGGCCAAGAATTACGTTCTCGTTGAAGACGGAAAGCATTATGATTCCAAGGCCATTTTTGGTGCAGCCTACATGATCCAGCATGGGCGCCAACTCGCCTTTGACGACTTCAAGGGCGGCCTAGTACAGGTCGTTATACCGTTGCGCAAGCTTGGGTTCGAGATATTGGCCAAGGAAGATCTTCCCGAAGCCTCCCCTAATCGGGAACCCAAAACGTTCATTGTGCTTTGGAACCCCGACGGCTGGGAGTGGCGCCCAGAAACAAGGTCAAGGAATCAGCAGGAGATTCGCAATACAGGAATATTCATGGGGAACTGGGCGATGGGCAATCGCCGTGACGTTGTTCAAAAAGACGACAGATTCTTCCTGCTGAAAGTTGGTGATCTGCCGAGGGGCGTTATGGCCGCAGGTCACGCACTTGGGCCGATGCGCAAAATGCCTCATTGGTCACCCGAGAAAGCCGGCAAGCTAATTTCATATGCTGATATCGGGTGGCAGGTGCTCTTGGATGAAAAGTGCCTTTTACCGAAAGAGGCTATTGAAAAGGAAATACCGAGCAAAAATTGGACGATCCAGAGTAACGGGACCGAGCTGGCCGCACATCACGCCAGAGAGCTCGAAAAACTGTGGACGAAGCATCTGAATGCTGTCAAATCAATGCCAGGCGCGGTAATCAGCGCAGTTGGCACGGGTGTGGACCTAGACACTGAAATCGAACGTGGCTACACCACCGCCACAGTCAAACGTCGAAAGCATCAACAGAAATTTCGCCTGCTGCTGCTCAATGCCACGAATGATCCTAAGTGCCTTGTTTGCGGGTTTGACCAGGTGGATTTGCTTGAGGCAGCGCACATCATCCCCGACAGCCAAGGTGGGCCATCGAATCTGAAGAACGGGAGACTTCTGTGCCTGAACCACCACAAAGCCCATGACTTGGGTTTGTTTAGGCTTGAGAACGACGAAGACGTCTGGCACCCCGACAGTCACCCGTTCGGACCGCCCGAAGATTGGGGCTTTTAGCAACGCCCGATGTCCCAAGCTTCGGAGGCCATGCCCAAAATCCTCGAAGTAGCCATATCCGCAGAGAGGGGCGTCGAACTGATGCGGGACTGACGGTCTAGGCAGGCGGTACGGAACTGCCTATTGACCTGCCGTATTTCTTGACGGATATTGTATAAATATCGTTTATTTTCCAAGGATGGAGCCGGATATGGGACGACCGCCAGGCGCGACAAACAGGACGCCGAGAGAACTCCGGGCAGAGGCCAAACGCCTCACGGAAAAGGCTAAGGCCATGGAGAAGATCGCTGCACTGAAGAAGAAAAAGTCAGCATAGGCGTACTCACAGTACTGCTGATGGGTGTACTTGACGGCGAGCTTGGCGTTCAACCGCCCACGCCGTGGTCTTGGCCTAATGAGGAAGACGTCAGTGGTTTGGAAGCCGGGAGTACTAAGGGGCCAGAACCGCTTCCGGTTCCAGGAGAGCGAACGTTCCTCCACCTTGATGCCATGCAACGCCGACACCATAGGCCAACAGAAGGGAGGCCAAATCAGGCGCCGGCTCTTCTGGAAGCAACACAGAACACTTGGTGGAGTCGTCGATGAATCGGCGGTAATCGAGGACTTGTCCCAAGGCCTCGCGGACGTAGCCCCGGCCGGAACCTGCTTTGGCTTCATACAGGACATTGTTGGTCAGGTCGCAAATGTCGGTGAACAAGGGACTGGTGGAGCCGGGGGAATAAATCTTGAACCGCCCTACCTGGGCCCCGGATTTCTTCAGGTGACGTTCGAAGTCGGTCACCAGGTTCTCTTCCCGCTTCTCGGCGACGCTCGACTCAACCTGGCGCCGGTCAAAGTTGGTGACCTTATTCCGGGCCAAGGCCACCGTTTCGTAGTAGCCGGCTGCCTCGTCTACCCGTTCGTCGGGTGCGTAGTCGTGGGGTCGCTGGTCCACATCCCCAACTCGGACCAGATTGAAAACATAGACCCTTCGGAGGTTTCCTTCCCTGTCCACGTTTCGCTGCACGGAATAGGGATGGTCAGCATCGATCCGAAATTCACCAATGTAGCGGTGGATCTTGGTGCCGGACTTGGGAACATTCCCTACCGCCACGAACAATCGAATGGGAAGGCCACTGGTCGGCTGGTTCGCCAGGGCTTTGTTGCCGCGCAGCAGAACTTGATCGCCTACTGGCCCCGCCCCGGTGTAGCGAAAAATCGCACCGTCGGAGTTCCATCCATCAAAGGTATATCAGTGCTGCTGACCTCGCGCAGGGTCTGAGTAAACGAAGATGTTCCGCGACGTGGTGGGTGTCTGGATGCCCGACATTCCTTGGTCGCCGTAGATCTGAGATAGCTCGGCACGTGTCGCTTCGGCGCCGATTCGGGTTTGCCAGGTAGTCAAATGTTCCACCGTACCCACGGCAAGCCATGTTTCTGATTTTGGGGAGGAAATTGGTGCGCCAGATGCGCCATTTGCCCTCGGACGCTTGGTGCACCGCCACTATGCTAAATAGCGTCTGATGGTACCGGTGTTCTGGCGACCTGGTACCGCACCCACGGCATAGGTGGTACTGGCGTTCCGGCGAGTGGGTACCGTGTCCAGCATTTTTCGTATTGGCCAAGAACCGTTG
>NZ_JBKKAP010000119.1:0-15835 GCF_046714615.1 Paeniglutamicibacter sp. | reverse complement strand
GGGGTTTGTTCTGGGTGGGGGGCGGTTTGGCGGGGGGGGGGTGTCGGGCCTCCAGGGCCTGCCAAACCCGCCCCCGACCCGGCGCAGCACCCACCCGCGGCAGGCGAACAGAATTTAGCTGTCGAATGGTGTTTTTAACGTGGTGCGGGCAGCGAAGCTTAGATTTTCCATGAGAGTGCGTTGGATTGAGGGTGAACGCAAGGGTGAATCCGGGCCCCATCGCTGATAACGCAACGAAATACCTGCCATAGTGGGTCTTGTTACTGCGAAACACGTCGAAGCGACCACGACCGGGAAAACCGGGAAACTCAACTTCGCGTACGAAAGCGTAGACCGCCGGGAAATTCGCGGTTCGGCATGGATGCATTGCTTGGGGGCTGCATCAGTGCCAAGGGGATTGATCCGAGTCTTGTTTGGTGGAAACTCGATCCCCGCGACGCAGCGCTATGCGCGTGCGAAACGAATACCGATGCCCACACCGGAGTCGACACCGACCTAGTCGATGGTTTCGGTGTCCCTGCTCGGAACCAGCCCCTGCACGCGTGCGGCGTCAAGCGCCGACGCCCGATCGGACACGCCCAGCTTCCGGTAGATGCTGCGCAGCTGGCTCTTTACGGTGTTGACCGAGACAAACTGCCGTTCGGCAATTTCCGCACTGCTGCCGGTGGACACCAATTCACCCAATACCGCCAGCTCACGCGAGCTAAGCACCGCGCGCCCCAGTCCACCGGGAATGTTCGAGACGGTGTTCGTTTCGACCTTGAGCTTGATTCCCATTTCCCTGGCCACGGACAGGATACGTTCCAGATCCGGGGCCGGCAGCAGATTCATGGCCAGGCCCAAGCCGTATTCCTCACTCAGCGCGGCCACCATCCGAAGCGCACCGCCAACGGCCGCCCGGTTGTTCTGTTGCAGCGTTGCGGCCAGCACCAGCACCGCCTGCTCGAAGCGCGCCCGTGGTTGCACGGGCATGCCCAAGGCGGTACACAGCCTCAACACCTCGGCGGCGTCGCCCTGGGCCAGCCTTACACCTGCCTGCAACAACAAACGGGATGTCTCATCAACAGACTTGGTCGCGGCCTTGAGCGCCTGGGAGGCGTCCCCCACCGCCATGTTCAAGAGGCAGGAGGCCGAGGCCAGCATTTGCTTGCCGATCTTCTGCACCACCGGCTGTTCACGTTCACGCACCAGGTAGCCCTGCATCCGGACCAGCGAAGCTGTCGTTTCCCCGCGGATCACCGCGAGGAGCGCCTCGGCCAACCGGATGGACGGCCAGAATTCGTTGCTGTGCTGTTCGATGCGCAACAGTTCCACCCACCCTGCGGCGTCATCAAATCGTTGCTCCTCCATGGCACACAGGAAAGCGGCCGCCCGGTAGGGGGTGGCGAAATAGGCGTTGGTGGCCGGATTGGACCAGTGCTCCGGCAGGGAGTCGGCCAGCATTCCGGCGGCCTTGTGGATGTCCCCGTTCAGGGCGTACAGGTAGGCCTGGACGGTGTTTGCGTAGTGGTCGTTCTCGACACGGTTGTGGCGTTGGTCGGCAGAAACGCCCAGCTCCACCGCGATCAGGGCTTCGTCGTTGACCCCTCCGGCGTGCAGGCTGAGCGCAAGCTGGATCATCAGGGGTCCCTCGAAGGGGCCGATCCCGTCGCGCTGCCCCGGGGCCATCTCCCGGTACAGCGCAATGCCGCTGCGGGCGGAGCGCACCGACGCCTCCCCGATTCCACTCAATCTCATCGCCACGGACTCGACCATGATCATGATCAGCCGGTCCGGCGGCGGGGCCTTGCGACACACGGTGCGTGCACCGGCGGCAGCCAGGGCCAGAAGTTCCAGGGTCTTGAGCTTGAATTTTCCGGTGGCGCTGTAGGCGATCGCGAGACAGATGGCCAGCAGCGGGAACCGGGCCAGGATCGTCAGGGGCAAGTCATCAAGCAGTACGGCACCGCGCTTGCCCAGTTCGCCCTCGAGGTATTCATCGGCGTGCATGCGCAGGACCTCGGAAGCCAAATGGTAATCGGGCACCGCCAGCGCGTGGCGCAGGGCGCGGAACGAAGACCCCTGGGCGGTCTCAAACCGTGCGCATATCCGGTGCAGGCCGCCCAACCGATCCGGATCCGATTCCAGGTAGGAACGCGTGAGCACCCTGCGCAGCACGGGGTGCAGGCAGTATTCCTCGTCGGGATTCCGCGACGAGCGATACACCAGGCCACGGCCTTCCAGATCCGAGAGCCACCGCTCGGCGTTGCGGGCGGCCAGAAGCGGCAGCAAGGACGCGGGTATTGTCGTGGGCACGGAGATCATGGCCAGGAAATCCAACTGCCCGGGCTCCAGGCCTTCGCTTTCCAGCATCAATTTCACGTCCCGGTCGACCGCGCCGTGGACCGAGACCAGAAAGGCCTTGGCCACCGGGTCAAGTTCCAGCAGCGGAGACGACGGCTGCACCAGGGGCGAGAGCGGCTTCCCGGGCCTTGCCGCGATGTCCGAATTCCGGGGGCCCTGCATGGTTTCGGCGCGGAGTTTGGCCATGCGCAGATATTGCGGCGTGCCGCACAGGTCGCTGGCCAGTTGTGCGGCAAAGTCTGCAAGTGCGGTCCCCCGGAGGTACTGCCCGGTTTCCTCGACGCTGAAGCGGAATTCGTGGGGCGGAATCACCGAGACGCCGAAAGACAGCAACGTGCGATGGCGCTCCATCTCCAGATAGTCTCGCGTCACAATGACCACACGACGCTCGGGATGCTGTTGTGCCGTTCGCTGCACCACCTGTCGGAGTTCTTCGTCGTGCCGCCGCGAGTACCCAACGAGGACGACGAGGTGCGATTCGGGGTCTTCGGCCTTCCCATAGGTCCGGGCCAGCACCTCGTCCAACGGCTCGTTCACATCGCGGCACTCGATCCAGGTCCAGTTGCTGGCTTGGGGATCACGGCGGGACAACCAGCCGCGAATCGCGGTGCGCTTGCCCGAGCCCCGCGGCGCCCTGGCGATGACCACGGAGGAAGAGACAGCAAGGTCAAGCAACTGGTCAAGGCGCGGACGGGGCAGCGTGTCATCGATGATTCCCCACTTCATGCGCCCAGACCCCCTCCCCATTAGTGATTGCGTGGGCGCCCGACATCCAGCTCTCAGGGCGCGAATCAATAACATAAAAAACCATTGGTTGAAAGCTCATCTTAACACCGGGGTGGACTTATATGTAACGCGTCACAAAAAACCCGCATAAGATCAATCCGGGCGATTTTTGCGTAACATTCCTCAATGCTGGCTATCCTTTGTTATCTTCCACCGCCTAGCTTCTAAGCGTGACTACCTCCAACACCACGCCCACGAGGCGCATCCCGGCCTGGGCCACCGCGTTTGGCCCGCAAATCATTGTTGGCCTGGTCCTTGGCCTCGGTCTTGGCCTGCTGGCCAAGTACACCGGCCACACCCAGGACACCCCGACGGGGCTGGGCACCACGCTGGCCACGCTCGGCTCCAGCTACATCTCGTTGCTCAAGGCAGCGGTCATCCCGTTGATCTTCTTCGCGGTCGTCGCCTCGATCGCCAATCTGGCCAAGGTCACCAATGCGGCGCGCCTGGCGTGGCAGACCATCCTGTGGTTCGCCATCACCTCGGCAATCTCCGTGGTCATCGGCATGGTGCTGGGCACCGTCCTGCGCCCGGGCGCAGGCACCGGCCAGGGCACACCGGAGGAATACACCGGACGCACCGGAGACTGGTGGGGGTTCCTGATCGGGATCATCCCGTCGAACTTCCTGGGCCTTGGAGCAACGACCAAGGTTGCCGAGGGCGGGGACGTCACCACCGCGCTCAGCTTCAACGTGCTGCAGGTTCTGGTCATTGCCATCACCGTAGGCGTCGCCGCACTCAAGGTGGGCGACGCGGCCCGTCCGTTCCTGGACTTCTCCGCCTCCATCCTGGCCGTGATCCAGAAGGTCCTCTGGTGGATCATTCGCCTGGCACCGGTGGGCACCGTGGGCCTGATCGGCAACGCCGTGGCCACCTACGGCTGGGACACCATCGGGGCCCTGGGCAAGTTCACCGTGGCCATCTACATCGGCCTGGCCCTCGTGC
Source organism: Paeniglutamicibacter sp. (assembly GCF_046714615.1). Classification (NCBI taxonomy): domain Bacteria; kingdom Bacillati; phylum Actinomycetota; class Actinomycetes; order Micrococcales; family Micrococcaceae; genus Paeniglutamicibacter; species Paeniglutamicibacter sp. Next base: position 11,761 of record NZ_JBKKAP010000119.1, on the reverse strand, counting down.
TCTTCGGCCTCTACCCGGTGCTGGTCCGCGCCCACGGCCTGAGCATCAAGCAGTACTTCTCCGGCGTATGGCCGGCCGTGCAGCTGGCCTTCGTCTCCCGCTCCTCCATCGGCACCCTGCCGTTGACCCAGCGCGTGACCGAGCGCAACCTCGGCGTGCCCTCGGGCTATGCCTCCTTCGCCGTCCCGCTGGGCGCCACGACCAAGATGGACGGCTGCGCCGCGATCTACCCGGCGATCTCCGCGATCTTCGTCGCCCAGTTCTTCGGGATCAACCTGGGGCTGACCGACTACCTGCTGATCGCCCTGGTCTCGGTACTCGGTTCGGCCGCCACCGCCGGCACCACCGGCGCCATCGTGATGCTGACCCTGACGCTGTCCACCATCGGCCTGCCGCTGGCCGGCGTGGGCCTGCTCATGGCAGTGGACCCGATCGTGGACATGGGACGCACCGCGGTCAACGTCGCGGGGCAGGCCCTGGTTCCGACCATCGTCGCCAAGCGCGAAGGCATCCTGGATGAGGAACTTTACAACGCGCCGCGCCACGGGGACCCGTTCAACGACGAGTTCAAGCAGGGTGCCACGGTCGCCGCGGACGATCACGAGTCGTCGAACGCGCCCCAGAAGGTCTCCTCCGGCCAGTAGCGCCCAAGGATGCCACGGCATCACCCCCGGAAGGCCACCTCGGCCGGTGTTGGATCCCCGCAGTGCGGGCACCAAGACCGCGTGCGAGGTGGCCTTCCGGCTTTCCGGGCTGGAAGTCGGCCGTTGTGCGGCCTTGTCCAGGATCCAATGTCCTGCGGGAAAATACCCCATGATTTTTGGCCGTCGATGGGTTCGCCCCATGGAGCCGGGGGCGGTTCCCAATCGACGCCCAGGTCCCCCCCGGGCCCGCGGGCAATCGCGTCGGTGTGGTCTCCTGGCTCGGCGTGCGCGCCCCGGCCCTTGAGGTGCTTCCCGTTGCGCATCGTCGCCGGTGCACCGTCAAGCAGGAAGCCGGTCCAGCGACCGCCACCCGGGACGCACGGTGCGGAGCCGCGAGCGTCAGCGGGTCCGAGCCCACCAAGAACTTCGGCGAATAAATTGCACAGGATGCAAGTTTGCACATAGTGTAGTAATTGTGAATCATCCCCTTGACCCCGGGCCTTCCCGGCGTGAACTCAACAAGGCCGCCACCCGGACCGCCATCGTCCATGCCGCCCTCGGCCAGCTGGAAACGGCCGGTTACGCGGCGCTGACCGCGGAATCCGTGGCCGATGCCGCCGGCATCTCCCGCCGCACCTTCTTCAATTACTTCCCCTCGATCGAGTCCGCCCTCAACGAGCCGACCCGGCTGCTGCTGGAAAACGCGGTGGCGGTTCTCGATGAGGTGGATCCGGCAATCGACCTGCTCTCCGCTGCGGTGACCGCCGTGGAATCCCTCGTCGACCCCGCCCTGCTGGAGCCCATCGCGAACCTGTACCTGCATGCCTCGGCGCACCCGCAGATGGCACGCATGCAGCTCGAGGCCTGGAACGACTGCGCCGAGGCACTCACCGAGATCATCACGGCCCGCGCCCCGCACGGCACCCCCTTGGCCGCGTCAGTCTTTGCCCACAGCGTCATCGGCGCCGGAAAGGCCGCCTTCGCCGCCTGGTCCCGGGAGCTGGGCGAGAGCCCGGACGCCACCGATCCGCGGCGCACTGAGTTGCTGCGTGCCACCCTCGCCGAAGCCGTCGCCCAATTGCGCGACGGCTTCCCCTCCCTCCAACAGCGCGCGCCGCACCCCCGAAAGGCCTAGGACACCATGGCTTCCTTCCTCTACCGTCTCGGTGCCCTGGCCTACCGCCGGCGCTGGGCCGTCGTCGCCATCTGGGCGGTTCTGCTGCTGGCCATCGGGCTGTGCGCCGGCGCCTTCATGGGCAAGCTGTCAAACACCTTCGCCATCCCCGGCACCGAAACCCAGCGCACGCTTGATCGGATGAAGATTGAGATGCCCGAGTTGGCCGGCGGCACCGGTTCCATCGTCTTCCGTTCCCAGGACGGCACGGAGCTTTCGGCGGCGCAGCACCGGGCCATCGAGTCCTCGCTGGACGAGCTCGCCACCCAGTCCCAGATCACCGAGGTGGCCAGGCCCTTCGAGCTCCAGGCCCAGCTCGATGAGGCCAAGCCGCAACTCGCCGAGGGCCAGGCCAAGCTCGAGGATGCCGCCGCGGCACTTGAGGACGGCAAGAAGCAGCTGGCCGACGGCAAGGTCGCGCTCACCGATGCGCAAGCGGAGCTCGACTCCGGGCGCGTGCAGCTGGGCGACGCCAAGAAGGAGATTGCCGAGGGCCGCAAGCAGCTGGCCGCCGGGGCCGCGAAGCTGGATGCCGCGGCCAAGGAACTGTCCACCGGCGCCGCAGCGCTCAAGGACGGCCAGGCGCAGCTCGCCGCGGGCCAGGAACGGTGGGATGCGGGCAACCGCGAATACCAGGGAGGCGTCGCGAAGATTGCCGGGGGCCGCAAGGCCGTGGCCGCGGGCGAGGCGAGGCTCGATGCAGCGGCCAAGGAACTTGCCGACGGGAAGGCGCGGTACGACGCCGGCATGAAGAAGATCCTGGGCGGCCAGTCCCGGGCCACGGTTGAAAAGCAGCTGGCCACGGGCAAACAGCAGGCCGCTGCCGGGCTTGCCAATGCCCAGGCCGGACTGAAGCAGCTCAATGCGGGAATCGCCGAACTCAAGACGCGGATCGCCGCCGCGGCAAAAGAGCGTGAAGGTGCCACCACCGATGCGCAGAATCGGGCCGCGCAGCAGAAAATCAACGGGCTCAAGGCCGAGCTCGCCGGCCTCGAGGCCCGTAAGGACACCGTCGAGGCAGGCAAGAGGAAGGCCGAGCAGTCGCTGCGGAACATTGCCGATGCCACCGCGGGACTCAAGGCACTCGACGCGGCCAAGGCGCGTCTCGATGCCGGAGCGAAGGAACTCCCAGCGGGGCAAAAGACCCTGGCGTCGAAGAAGACCGAGCTGGAGGCCGGGGCAGCGAAGCTGCCGGCGGCCAAGAAGCAGCTCGATGCCGGGGCCAAGGAACTTGCCGCCAACCGCACCAAGATCCAGGCCGCCGCGGCGAAAATCTCCACGGGCCAGGAACAACTGCGCGCCGGGCAGGCGGAGATCGACACGAATGCGGCCAAGTTGGCGGCGGGCCAGCAGGCCATCGAGAAGAACCAGGCCAAGCTCGTCGCCGGGCAAAAGACCGTGGACGAGAAGACCGCCGCTCTGCCCGATGCCGAGGAGAAGCTCGAGCAGGGCGCCAGGGACCTGGCCGCCGGGCGGGCCGAGCTGGCATTCGCCGAACGCCGGGCCGGGGCCTCGGCGGGCATGCGCTTCGTCTCGGCCGACGGCTCCACCGCCGTGGCCCACGTGACCTTCGTCGGTGCGACCGACTCGCTGAGCACCGCCGCGCGCGCGGAGATCCAGGGCATTGCCGCCGGGCCCGAGGCCGCGGGCGTCGAGGTGCTCTTCTCCAAGGAGATCATCCAGGACCTGTCCTCCCTCTTCGGGGCAGCGGAAATCATCGGGCTGGCCGTGGCGGCGGCGGTGCTGCTGCTCATGCTCGGCACGCTGGTGGCCGCCGGACTGCCGCTGCTGATGGCAGTGCTCGGGGTGGGAGCCGGGGTCGGCGGGACCCTCGCGCTGTCCTCGGTCATCGAGATGGCCTCCATCACCCCGGCCCTGGCGCTGATGCTGGGACTTGCGGTGGGCATCGACTACTCGCTGTTCATCGTGCACCGGCACCGCCGCCAGCTGCTTCAGGGCGTCCCGCTGGGCGACTCCATCGCCCGGGCCACCGGAACCAGCGGCAACGCCGTGGTCTTCGCCGGGCTGACGGTGGTCATCGCCCTGTCCGCGCTGGCCGTCCCGGGGCTGCCGTTCCTCACGGTGCTGGGCCTGTCGGCGGCCTTCACGGTGCTGATGGCGGTGCTCATCGCGATCACCCTGACCCCGGCGCTGCTGGGAATCATCGGCACCCGCCTGGTCTCCAGGCGTGCCTGGGCACGTGCCGGAGCCGCCGACGCGGGCACGCAGGCCCCTGCCAACGATGCGGGAAACCGCGGCTGGGGCGCCTTGGTGACCCGTCGCCCGTGGATCGCCGCGATCGCGAGCATCGCGATCCTGGCCGTGGTGGCGCTGCCCGCGCTGCAATTGCGCACCGCGCTTCCCGACGGCAGCGCCGAACCGGTGGACTCGGGCGCCTACAAGGCGTACGAGCAGATGAGCGACGCCTTCGGGGCCGGGTACAACGGCCCGCTGCTGGTGCTCGCCGACCTGCCTGCAGGGCTGGATGCCCGGGGCGCGGACGCCGCCAACCTGGACGTGGCGGACGCCGTGCGCAAGATCCCCGGCGTCGTCGCGGCGATCCCGGTGGCGGTCAACCAGGCACGGAACCTCGGCGCGATCCAGGTGATCCCGGCCGAGGGGCCCGCCAGCGCGCAGACCGAGGCGCTGGTGCACGCCCTGCGCGACGCCGCGCCCGCCATTGAGCGGGAGGCGGGTTCGCGCATCGCGGTCACCGGGCAGGTGGCCGCGCAGGTGGATGTCTCCGAGAAGCTGGCCCAGGCGCTGCCGCCGTACATCGGCATCGTGGTGGGGCTCTCGCTGATCCTGTTGCTGCTGGTCTTCCGCTCGGTCGTCGTGCCGCTGCTGGCCACCGCGGGGTTCCTGCTCTCGCTGGCCGCCGCGTTCGGCGCGACGGTCGCGGTGTACCAGTTCGGCTGGCTGGGCAGCGTCTTCGACGTGAACGTGCCGGGGCCCATCATGAGCTTCCTGCCGATCCTGCTCACCGGCATCCTCTTCGGGCTGGCCATGGACTACCAGGTGTTCCTGGTCGCCGGCATGCGCGAGTCCTTCGCCCACGGGCAGCGGGCGCGCGCCGCGGTGCGCTCCGGCTTCGCCCACGCGGCCCCGGTGGTCACCGCCGCGGCGCTGATCATGACCGCGGTGTTCGCCGGATTCGTGTTCTCGCACCTGACGATGATCCGGGCGATCGGGTTCTCGCTGGCCATCGGCGTGCTCTTCGACGCTTTCATCGTGCGCATGACGTTGACCCCGGCGATCATGCACCTGCTGGGCCACCGGGCCTGGTACATCCCGCGCTGGCTGGATCGGATCCTGCCCGACGTGGACGTCGAGGGATCGAAGATCGCCGCGCGGGCCGGGCGGCAGGATGGCAACGACGCGGCATCCGGCACCCAGGCACCGCCGGCGCGGGATACGGTTGATGCATGAGCCAGAACGTGAACACTTTCGACACCGCCACCACCCCCGCCGGCGCCGCCGCCACCGATCCCCGCGGGGAGGTCGAGAACCCCGAGGAGCTGCCACTGCTGGTGCTGGCCTCGGCCTCGCCGGGCCGGGCCAAGGTGCTCACCGACGCCGGCATCGACTTCGCCGTGCAGGTCTCCTCCGTGGACGAGGACGCGGTCCTGGCCCAGGCGGTTGAGCGCTTTGGCGAACTGAGCCCGGCCGACACCGCGCTGCTGCTGGCCAAGTCCAAGGCCGAGGACGTGGCGGCGATGGAGGAGGCCGACGGCGCGGTGGTGCTGGGCTGCGACTCGGTCTTCGAGTTCGAGGGCGTCGCCTACGGCAAGCCGCACACCGCCGCGGTCGCCACCGAGCGCTGGGAAGCGATGAGCGGGAAGTCAGGAATCCTGCACACCGGGCACTGGCTGATCGACAACCGATCCGAGGAAGACGGGGACGGCGGGTCCGGGGCCACCATCGGCGCGGTCTCCTCCACGACCGTGAACTTCGAAACCCTCAACACCGAGGAGATCGCCGCCTACGTGGCCACCGGGGAACCGCTGCCGTGCGCCGGCGGGTTCACCATCGATGGCCGCGGGGCAGCATTCATCCGCGGCATCGAGGGCAACCCGCACACCGTCATCGGGCTGAATGTCGCCACGCTGCGCGAGCTGCTGGCCGAGACCGGCCTGTCCGTCTCCGACGTGTGGGTCTAGCTCCGCCGACTTTGTAGGAACCCCACAAAGAAATCGCGACTTACTCCCGACACCGGGGGTTTTGTGGGTACACATCCCACAAACGCGGGTAGGCTCCACAAGAGCATATTTAAAGGAGATAGCCCCTGCCATGAGTCAGTTGACGAAGGTTCTCATCGCCAATCGCGGAGAAATCGCCGTACGCATCATCCGCGCCGCCCGCGATGAGGGCATTGGATCGGTTGCCGTGTACGCCGAGCCCGACCGCGATGCACTGCATTCGAGGCTGGCCGACGAGGCCTACTCGCTGGGTGGTTCCACGGCCGCGGAGTCCTACCTTGACATCGGCAAGATCCTCGAGGTCGCCAAGCGCTCCGGCGCCGACGCCGTGCACCCCGGCTACGGCTTCCTGGCCGAGAACGCCGGGTTCGCCCAGGCCGTGATCGATGCCGGGCTGACCTGGATCGGCCCTCCGCCGGCGGCCATCGAGCAGCTGGGCGACAAGGTCCAAGCCCGCCACCTGGCCGAAAAGGTCGGCGCACCGCTGGTGCCCGGCACCAAGAACCCCGTCGAATCCACCGACGAGGTGCTGGCCTTTGCCGACGCGCACGGGTTGCCGCTGGCCATCAAGGCCGCCTACGGCGGCGGAGGGCGCGGCATCAAGGTCGTACGCAACCGCGAGGAAATCCCCGAGCTTTACGAATCCGCCGTCCGCGAGGCCATTGCCGCCTTCGGCCGCGGCGAGTGCTTCGTCGAACGCTTCCTGGATGCCCCGCGCCACGTCGAGACCCAGTGCCTGGCCGACGTGCACGGGAACGTCGTGGTGGTTTCCACCCGCGACTGCTCGCTGCAGCGCCGCAACCAGAAGCTCGTCGAGGAGGCCCCCGCGCCGTTCCTCTCCCAGGAGCAGAACACGCGCCTCTACGAGGCGTCCAAGGCCATCATGCGCGAGGCCGGCTACGTGGGTGCCGGCACCTGCGAGTTCCTGGTGGGCCAGGACGGGGTCATCTCCTTCCTCGAGGTCAACACCCGCCTGCAGGTCGAGCACCCGGTCTCCGAGGAGATCACCGGGATCGACATGGTGCGCGAGCAGTTCCGGCTGGCCCGCGGCGAGGAACTTGGCTACACCGACCCCGAGGCCCGCGGCCACTCCTTCGAGTTCCGCATCAACGGCGAGGACGCCGGACGCGGCTTCATGCCGGCCCCGGGCACCATCACCACCATGAACCTGCCCACCGGGCCGGGCGTGCGCATCGACTCGGGCGTCGAGGCCGGGGAAACCGTCTCCGGGAACTTCGACTCGATGATCGCCAAACTCATCGTCACCGGCGCCACCCGCGCGCAGGCCGCCGCCCGGGCCCGCCGTGCGCTGGCCGAGTTCCGCATCGAGGGCATGCCGACGGTGCTTCCGTTCCACCGCGCCGTCATGGCGGATCCGGCGTTCATTCCGGAATCCGGCCCGTTCACCATCCACACGCGCTGGATCGAGACCGAGTTCGCCAACGAGATCCCGGCCTGGGACCCTGCCACCGCCGGCCTCCCGGGCGAGGACGCCGAACGCAACGCGATCACCGTCGAGGTCGGCGGCAAGCGCCTGGAGGTCGTGCTGCCCGCGTCCCTGGGCGCCATGTCCGCCGCCGGCAACGGCAAGGCACGGAAGAAGAAGCGCGCCTCGGGCTCCCGCGGTCCGGCGGCCGCCGGCAACTCGGGTGCCGACCTGGTCTCCCCCATGCAGGGCACCATCGTCAAGGTAGCCGTGGCCGACGGGGACACCGTGGCCGAGGGCGACTTGATCCTGGTCCTGGAGGCCATGAAGATGGAACAGCCACTGACCGCGCACTGCGACGGCGTGGTTTCCGGGCTCACCGCCGTGCCGGGCGACACGGTTTCCGCCGGTGCCGTGCTGGCGTCCATCGGCGAGTAACGCCGCACCATCACCTCACCGATCGGGCGGCACCTGTCTTCTTCGTGAAGACCGGTGCCGCCCTTTCGTTTTGCCGCGCTGACACCCATATCCTCCCCTCATTGCGCCGATTCTCCGCGGTGGGCGACGCGGCGCGGCCCGGGGAGAAAGGGCGAGGTTGCTAGGCTGGTGGCCATGGCAGCTGAAATCTTTGCCGAGACCACGGTTGGCCCGCGCACCGATCCGCCGCCGGGCGGCAGCGAGCGGGAGATCCTGATGGGGTTCCTGGACTATCAGCGCCACACCCTGGGGCTGAAGTGCGCCGGGCTTCACGCGGAGGCACTGGCAGCCCGCGCGGTGCCGCCCTCCGGGCTGTCCCTGCTGGGGCTGGTGCGGCACCTGAGCGACGTGGAGCGCTTCTGGGTCCGTTCCTCGCTGGCCGGAGATCCGGCCCCGCCGCTGTACTGGGGCGCGGACGGGGATGACACCGACTTCGATTTCACGGCACCCGATGCCCGGATGGTCGCGGAATCCTTCGCCGCGTGGAGGGACGAGATGGCCTTTTCCGACGCGGCGCTCGGCGGCGAGCCGCTGGGGCGTTCGGTGGCGGCCGGGCGCCACGGGACGGTCTCGGTGCGCTGGATCCTGGCGCACCTGATCGAGGAATATTCCCGGCACAACGGGCATGCGGACCTGTTGCGCGAGTGCATCGACGGCCAGGTCGGCGAATAGCGTCCGGGGGCATCGGGCACGCGGAGCGTAGGTGCGTTAACGCACCTAAGCGCCCGCAACCACGAACGGGTGGCGGGCGCTTAGGTGTCCGACCCCGGGATCCGCCAAAGGCGGTCCGGTGCGGAATTTCAGTTAGGCGACGTTGTTCTCGTAGTCGACGTCCTTGGTGTCCTTGGTCAGGAACAGGGCGACGAGCGTGAGCACGGCACCGAGGGCCAGGTAGAGGCCCACCCAGATGGTGTTTCCGCCGCCGAACTGCCACAGCGCGATGGCCACGAACGAGGCTGGAGCGGCACCGATGACCGATGAGAGGTTGTAGGCAATCGCCGAACCGGTGTAGCGCACATTGGACGGGAAGAGTTCGGGCAGGTAGGACGCCATCGGACCGAAGGTCAGCCCCATGAGCGTGAAGCCGACGATCAGGCCAACCATGGCGGCTGCCTTGCCGGGGCCAAACATCAGGGTCCAGGCCAAGCCGAAGACGAAGATGCCGCTGGTGACAACAATCAGGAACTTGCGGCGGCCGTACTTCTCCGCCAGCGGCCCGGAGACCATGGTGAAGATGCCGAAGAACACCACGCCGATGATGAGCATCGTCAGGAACTCGGGACGGGCGATGCCCAGGCCCGGTGCGAATGCCGCCTCGGCGGCGGCGTCGAAGACCTTGCCCTTGGCCTCGGCGGCGGCGCGTGCAGCCTCAACCGTGGCCGGTGCTGTGCCGTAGGTCAGCGTGAAGGCCGTCATCAGGTAGAAGAGCACGTAGGTGGCCAGCATGATGAACGTGCCTGCCAACACCGCGCGCCAGTGGTACTTCATCGTGGTCTTGAAGGGCGACTTGGCAACCTTCTTCTGCTCCACCACGTTCTTGAAGGACACCGATTCGACCAGCCTGAGGCGAACCCAGAGTCCGATGGCGACCATGACCGCGGAGAGCAGGAACGGAATGCGCCAGCCCCAGGACATGAACTGCTCGGTGCTCAGGTTGAGCTGCAGGATGACGAACAGCAGGTTGGCGATGATGAAGCCGACGGGAGCGCCCAGCTGCGGGAAGGTGCCGTAGATGGCCCGCTTGTTGGCGGGGGCGTTTTCAGTGGCCAGCAATGCGGCACCGGACCATTCCCCTCCCAGGGCCAGGCCCTGGGCGAAGCGCAGCAGCACCAGCATCAGCGGTGCAAGCACCACGAAGTTGCCCTGGGCTGCCGGCAGGAAGCCGATCAGGAAGGTGGCGATTCCCATCAGGAGCAGCGAGGCAACCAGGGTGCCCTTGCGCCCGATCTTGTCACCGAAGTGCCCGAAGAGGATCGAGCCAACCGGACGTGCAACAAAGGCGACGCCGAAAATCGCGAAGGAGGAAAGGATCGCGTTGACGTTCGAGGCATTCGGGAAGAACAGCGTCGGGAATACCAACACCGACGCCGTGGCGTACGCGTAGAAATCGAAGAACTCGATGGTGGTGCCGATGAGGCTGGCAAACAGCACGCGTCCGCGTGTGTTTTCTTTCGGTGCAGCGACCGTGGTCTTGTTGGACATGACTCGTGATTCTCTTGGGGGGTGCCTTAAGTTACTAAGTGACAAGTTTATGATGGACGTCCACCTATTGGACAGTCCTTCCACTATTTGGACAACTGTAATATACGGCACAGTGATCCCTTGAGCAGGACTGGCGAGTCCCCCGGCATTTCACGTTGCAGCCCTACTACCCCGAGCAGGCCGTGAACCGACTCGTTCCGGGGCGGCACCGCGCCCGAGGGCTAGTTCTTCGTGGGCCCCAGGGCCGTGCGCTCGACGGCCTCGGGAACGGAAGGTGAACCCATTTCACGTAGCTGGCGCGCCCGGGCAAAGTTCCTGGAAAGTCGATGCGACGGCCGCTCGACCACCAGAAAGAACAGCCACGCGACGAATATGGACAGTGCAAATCCCACGGGAATCTGCACCCACAGCGGAACAAACCCATGTGTCGCAAAGGCCAGCGCCACGACAACCGGCTCCTGGGTCAGATAGAGACTGAAGGAAATCCGGCCAAGCCAGCGTATCGGGCGCGAGCCGAACACCTTGACGCAGGGCTGCCAAAAGGCGACGGCAAAAACCAGCAGCGTCGCACCTATCGCCGCGAAGCCAATCCAGGACACACGCCACCGGGATTCAGGGTCAATTCCGGCAACCAGCCAGGAATAGCACAGCAGGAGTATCGACGCCGCGCAGATCAACACCCATCCAACGGCCCGGATCTTCGCGGCCCGGGCCCGCAAGGCCTCAATGTTGTAGGCCATGAGCACGCCCAGCAAGAAGACGCTCAGGTACACCAAGTCCGGGTAGAAGAACCCGGCCAACGGCCACAACATGCAAAACAGGGGTACCGCGGCGACCTTCAGCCACAGCAGCCTTTTCCAGGTGAAGGCCACCCAGAGGAAGAGCGGGAGCAGAAGCGAAAAGAGGACCTCATAGCGCAGCGACCAGAGTGAGGTGTTCAGCCCGCCCCACCCCGTCATCAGCGATGAGCCAAGGAGCACTTGCAGCGGCCCATTGGGGGCCGCTGCATGGTCATTCAGCCAGGGGCTCCCGTTCGGGATCTCTGCCCGGCGGATTGCCAGTGTCGTCAGATAGGCAAAAACCAGACTCGCGATGGACGGGACATAGAGGCGCAGCAGGCGGCGCGGGTAGAAGTATTTCCAGGGCACCGCGGCACCGCGGGCAAATGGAAGGGCCAGGACAAATCCACTGAGCACATAGAAGACCACCACCGCTTCCGATCCCGCCCAGAGAATCCGCAGTGGCGAGTAGTTCATGATGGTCTCGAAAGTGGACAGCGGGCCCGTCTCGGTCAGCTTGTATATCGAACCGGCGCGTTCATTCGAAACCGCGATGTGAAAGACGACCACCACGGCCGCAGCCACTCCACGCAGCCCGTCGAGCGAACCAAATCTTGCGCGTTCCTCTGCCATGGCACCCCGCCCCCAAATAACGCATGTGCAAACAGGTTACTCCCGCCCAGACGCGGCAATTCAGGTAGTTCGCACTCGAATACACGGATCCAGGCAGGTAGTCCGCGCGGCCTGCGGGCGCGCAGGCCCTCCCAACGCAATCGGGCGCCACCCCGGGCAGGGGTGGCGGGCGATTGGCATGGGGTTGAGGAGGCGCGGCCGGGCCTCCCCGCGGTGTCTTATAGACA